>CAYSIH010000084.1:0-7135 GCA_964431005.1 uncultured Sphaerochaeta sp.
GAACAGCAGATAACCCATGCAGTAGGTGAAGAACAGGTTTGGACCTTTGTAAGAAAGCATCTTTCTTATTTGCCCTTGGTCAAGAAACAAGGGGATAGTATCATCACTGTTCCTGAACGAGATCCGCGAATCATCTATGACAGACTTATTGCTTATTTTGTTGGTCATAATATGCTTTTGCCAATCTCCTCAGGGGATTTCCTGGCGTCCATCGCCCAACGTTTCGTTGAACGTGATGGCCTCTATTATCTTTCTGATCAGGTTGTGGAGTATGACAAACTCAAGGCAAAGAATCAGCTGAAGCTATCAGAGGACGCAATGGACTTGTTTGTTCATGATGAAGCTTCTGCAATCAGCTGGATCCGATATCAATTGAAGCAGAAAACAATGACGCTAGGAGAACTGACACCTCTGTTCATGCATGAAATCAATGGCTGGGATAAGAATGAGCAAAGGTTGGAGCTCTCTGATTTGTTATCACAAAATTTCCTATGCTATGAGGGAGAGGAAGAAGTTCCTTCCTCCATTCATAGCTACCTCTCAACGAATTTCAAGGATCTACGAAATCTGGGTAATCAAAATGCGGCTTTGAAGGCAAAAGCCAAAGGCCGTTGGTATATTCCTGATCCCAATCGAGAAAGGGATTTGGAAAAACTGCGTGAGAGAGCCCTCCTCAAGGAATTTGAAGCCTATAAAACCTCAAAGGGCAAACTGAAAGAGTTCCGAATCGAAGCCGTTCGTGCAGGATTCAAGAAATCTTGGCAGGATAAGGATTATCAGCTCATCAAGTCAATCAGTGAACGTATGCCGACTGCTGTGGTAGATGAGGACGATAAATTGCTTCTTTGGTACAACGGGGCAATGACTCGGCTAGGGTATTGAGTCGATGAAATATTCTCCTGGGCAGTGGCTGATCTTTCTTCCTAAAGCTTGTGATTGCCAAGTGGTGGGTTCCTCTGACTTCTGGGATACCCCCCAGTATCAGATATGGACCCCTTCGATGCAAACGATGCTGTGGGCAGAAGAATCCCAACTGCAACCACTTGATTGGTTGCAGAATTTGGAGAAAGAACCTGACAGGTTGCTGTATCTTTCTGCTGCTACAAAAATCTTGCAGATTCTGGATCAAGCAAGTAGGGGAGAGGAATTGCTTTCCCCGATACAATCGAACCTTGTACCGCTGCCCCACCAGATTGCTGCACTCAAGAAGATAATGGGAGGTTCTTCCTTACGCTTTTTACTTGCCGACGAGGTGGGACTGGGAAAAACCATAGAAGCAGGTATGGTGCTCAAGGAATTGAAACTACGGGGCTTGGCGAAACGAATACTCATCGTAGTTCCAAAAGGTTTGGCTACCCAGTGGGAATCTGAAATGCGAATTCATTTCAACGAAGAGTTCCATATGATCAATGGTGAGGATATAGCCAATCTTGATCGTCTCTTCGTCTCCGAAGGTGGAGCGTGGAAGTTGTTTGATCAGGTTTTGGTTTCGCTTGATTCCATCAAACCGATAACAAGGCGGAAAGGATGGTCCAAGGAACGTGTTGATGCATATAATAAAACCCGCCTCGGGAACTTGCTCAAGGCTACCTGGGACCTGATTATCATAGATGAGGCTCATAGAATTGGAGGCAGTACCGAGCAGGTAGCTAGGCATAAGTTGGGAAAAGCTTTGTCTGATGTAGCTCCGCAGATATTGCTGCTGTCAGCGACTCCACACCAAGGGAAAAGTGATGCCTTCTTCCGCTTGTTGAATATACTGGATGCACAGGCTTTTCCTGAGCCTTCAGCAATTTCGAAAGAAACGGTTCAACCCTATTTGGTTCGGACAGAAAAACGAAAAGCTCTCAATGAAAAAGGCTTCCCCTTATTCCAGCCCAGGACCACTACTATGGTTGCTGTTTCTTGGACCGCTGAGTATGCAAGACATCGAGAACTTTATGAGGCTGTATCTGAGTATGTGAGACTTGGCTACAATAAGGCTCTCAAGAACAAGAAACCCCATATAGGTTTTTTGATGGTTTTGCTGCAACGTCTGGTTACTTCCAGTACTCTAGCCATCAAGACTACGCTTGAACGACGTCTTGAAGTTTTACGAAATATCCAAGCAGAAGAACAAGATTCCTCCTCACGATTGGATTTGGATGAGCTGGAAGAGCTTGATGGGGAAGAGCAACAAGAAGTATTGATTGAATCTTCAAGAGCTATGTTCAACGAGATTTCTACAGTGGAGTCCCTGCTGAATCTTTCCAATAGATGTATAAACGAACGCGAGGATGCCAAGGTTGTAGAATTGAGGGATCTGATTTCTCTGTTGGAAAGCCAGGATAAGGATCCATCCTTGAAACTATTGATTTTCACGGAATTCGTTTCTACTCAGAAGATGCTCAAGGAATATTTTGAGCAAAGAGGGTTTAAAGTTGCAACCATCAACGGGTCCATGGGCAGGGAAGATCGGCAATTTGCCCAAGAGCAGTTTGAATCTGATGCCCGCTTGTTGATTTCAACAGATGCAGGAGGGGAAGGCCTGAACCTTCAGTTTGCGCATATTGTCGTAAACTATGATTTGCCTTGGAATCCTATGAAACTGGAGCAAAGAATTGGTAGGGTGGATAGAATCGGACAGATAAAACCAGTCGCTGCCTTTAATTTCCTCCTGCAGGATTCTGTGGAATTTCGGGTAATTGAGGTCTTGGAACAAAAGCTCCAAATCGTTTCCGCTGAGCTAGGAATTGATAAGACCAGGGATGTCTTGGAATCCAGTGATAGTGCTGCTTGGTATCAGGGAGCGTTGATCAAGGCGGTCATGAATCCTGAGAAGGCAGACCAGGCTATAGAAGAAGCTATTTCTGAGATCAAGCGAGAGAACTTGAATGAGCAGGATGGGAAGCAATTCCTATCCTCCCTGCAAATCTCTTGCAGCTCTGAGGAAGTTCGAAAAATCCAAGAATCCTCCCTCCCCTTATGGACTGAGAATCTTGTTTTAGGATATCTCCGCTTTAAGGGCAAGCGTGTCACGAAGGCTTCCAAAGGATGGACCTTGCAGTGGACAGAGGGCAGGATTCAGAAAGGTGTAGGCTTCCATCTGAAGGATAGGAGTGCCAGCCTACTCTCTACTGCGAACCCAGAGGTCCTAGCCCTGACCTCCAATCTTCCAGAATTCCATACAGGCGCCTTAATCCCTTCGTTCAAGCTACCAAGCCTCCCCTCCGGAGTGTCCGGATTATGGGGTATGTTTGAGTGCAGGATTCAATCTGCTCCCTCAGAAATCAACGATTCGTATATCAAATTGCCTCGTGATAAACGTCTGCTTTTCCCTTTGTTCCTTTCAGATGAGGGGAAGCTGTTTCCCTCTACAGCTCAACGTATCTGGACTTTACTGGCTACTTCTCCTGCCGAATCTACGCATTACCTCGATAAGGAGTCTTCTCTATCAGGTGCTGAAGCTCTATTCTTGAAAGCAGGAGCTTCTGCAAAAGCTTTGCTGGAGGAGTATAGGAATGAACTTGAGCAGGCAATACAGAGAGAACTTGCTCGCTTGGCTGCTCTTGGAGATTACCAATATTCCAGAATTGAGAAAACTGCGCTGAATGAGGTGAAACATCATAGGCAAGCAAGGTTGGCCCTTTACAATGAGTCCATCGACCAGGAATTGCAGGCGCTCAGAAAGTTGTATCCTGTGCTATCCTGTATAATGATAGCCAAGATAGGAGAATAGCATGGAAAGAAACTGGCGGAAGCTTCTCAATAGCTTTTTTATCCCAAATCTTCATCGTTTGACCTTGGTTATCGATCAGGATGGCTTGCTTTCAGATGAGCGAATGGTTAAGGATTTGGGTGACCAAGGCTTCCGTGTCCTCCTGGTAAGGGATCTTTTACAGCTTAGGTATGAGTATGAGTTGGTAAGGGAACGGTGGGATGCAGGGCAGAAACAAGAGGAATTGCTTCTCGTGTGCAATCCCGCTTTAATTGAAGAACAGTCAATTCCCTACGATATCCTGTCCTCAGCTCATCGGATCGAACTCTCCCTTGAATTGCTTTTCCCCAAATTGTATCAACCTTCCTTAAGGAATTTGGATAAACGATATTTTGATACCCTGCTAGTAGGTGTGGAAGAGGAAGCCATCGATTCTCCCATGAATGAACGCTGGACAAATCTTTTTCTGCTCCGCTTTCTTTTCCGGATACATGGGAACGAGCTTCAGACAGATTTGGATATTTTCAGGATGCTGATTAGATTGCATTACAATCGTATAACCTTACCAGCTTTTTTAGTTCTGTTTCTTGAAAGATATCTCAATGCTAAGACATATTTAGTGGATTGGCATTTGTATGACTTGTTGAGCTCCTCTGAGTTATTTTGGAATTATGTGCAAGAAGTGTGGGAAGTGAGTGTCACCGGACAGTTGAAGTACGCACTAGTTGGCCCCAGTAAATTGCCTTTTTCCCATTCTGACATTCTTGTTTACTTGGACAATGCTTTTAGGGAAGGCTTGCTTCAACCGTTAAGGATTGAAAGAGTGGATATCAAGGGTGTGCTGCCGGAAAATCTGCTTGAAGTCGGAACTACCCAAGGTAGTGAAAGTGAACTTGCCTTGGAGCGTATTCAAAAATTGCTCGTCCAAATTCCAGCACATCTCCCAAAGGAGGACTCTTTCTATACCGAATGGATGGATTTCCAGCGATTCTATGCACAAGTGGTGAAGCTTGAAGCCTTGTATTGTACTGATAAAGGTCAATTGGAAGAGATTCAGTTGCTAAGAAGGGAATGCAATGAGAAGTTCGCTTCCTGGATGGAAAAACATTTTGACTCCCTGATGTTCGAACACGGAAGGACCCCGGTCCTGGTGTCTCAGATTCATCCCTTTCTGGCCGAAAAGGCTGGAGAATACCAAAAAATTGCTTTGGTAGTTCTTGATGGTTTGTCATTTTCCCAATGGTTGACACTCAAGATATTATTGGAAAAAGAATTATCAGATTTTGTGTTCGAAGAACAGGGGTGTTTTGCTTGGATCCCTTCTCTCACCAGTGTATCCCGGCAGTCGATTTTTGCTGGGATGCCTCCGAGATATTTCGGGCAGACCTTGGATTCAACTCGGGCAGAGGAAAGACTCTGGGTTTCCGCCTGGAAAAAAGAGAGACCTACTATGGACCTGAAGGAAGTCAGATACTACAAAGGGTTAGGAAAGGGTAGCGTAGAAGTAGACCTTGCTCAAATTCCTTACTCGACAAAGTATCTTG
The DNA here is from genome assembly GCA_964431005.1 of uncultured Sphaerochaeta sp. GTDB lineage: Bacteria > Spirochaetota > Spirochaetia > Sphaerochaetales > Sphaerochaetaceae > Sphaerochaeta. The sequence goes on from CAYSIH010000084.1 coordinate 5,242, forward strand.
GACTGGTTGTCAATTCCATTGATGATATCATGCATGGAATGACACTTGGAGAATTGGGGATGCAAGAGAGCCTCCAGACTTGGATGAAAACCAAGTATCTGGTTGGGCTACTTCAAGGCCTGGTTCTCAAGGGCTTCGAAATCTGGTTGACTTCTGACCATGGAAATATTGAAGCAATGGGAATCGGAGCGATCAATGAAGGGGTCCTTGCAGAGTCGAGAGGTCAGAGGGTAAGGACCTATGCAACGAGTACTCTTCGGGATGCTACGGTAAAACAACATCAAGATCTGTGTAAGGTCTGGGATTCGACAACGCTCCCAGAGGGATACCAGGTTGCTTTGGCTTCGGGAAACGGAGCCTTTGTGAATAAGGGGGAACGGATTGTTTCCCATGGGGGATTGTCCTTGGAAGAGGTGATAGTCCCCTTTGTACGCGTCATAAGGAAACAACATGAGTAAGAGACATCAAAAGATTGCTTTTAAACAAATAGTACGCTTGGAGTGGATGGATCGAACCCTTTCAATGGTATTAGCAGGGTTCCCTGAACCTGAGATTCGAGAACAATTGGATCAATACCTTTCAACACAACTACAAAGTGGGGGAGTAGGCGAACCTCGAAACAAGGCAACGTATGGGATGTCTTTAGCCTTGTTGTCGTGTTGGTTTAGAAAAGAACCAGAACTGGAGGATTTTCGGAAAGCTCTTCTTGAGCAAGCCAATTCGCTTGAACAGAAGGATTGGTTGCCTCTCCATTGGGCGATGCTTGCAGCAAGTTATCCCTATTTTGCTTGGGTGAGTGAACAGGTAGGCCGGTTGTTCTCCCTGCAGGAAACGATCACAAGTGGTCAGGTCTATGAGCGAATGAAACAAGCGTTCGGCGACAAGGCGATGATAGCAAGAAATACCAGGTATGTAATCAGGACCCTAGTCTCTTGGGGTTTGATGTTAGAAATTGGAAAGGGAAAACATGGGAAGTACTGCAAACCCAAAGAGTATGTTTTAAAAAATATCCAAACTTCAGAACTATTACTGGAGGGACTCCTACTCGCCTTACCTGAGGAAAGGTGTGAATGGAATACTTTACTTCGTCATCGAGCATTGTATGGTTTCTTTTTTGAAATCTCATCACCTCAAAATTTTGTCACCTTAAGTAAAAAGAGAATTTGTCTTAATCAAGTGGGACTTACAACAGGCATGCTTTCTATTGATAGACGTTAGGGCTGTTGCTTTATTAGTCCCTTATAGGGTGAAAATAGCTTGGAAAGGTTGAGTTGAATGATTCTCCCTTGAGGTGGTAGGAGGCGTTTTTTCCTCTCTACGAATGGAAGAATTTTTGCGTAGAGTTGGGATTTGGGTCCTAGCTCCTCTGCGGTTGTGACAACCCTCAAGTGGCTACATATCGGTTAGTAACCCCATAGAAAGATGTTGAAGTAATGGTCGCTCTATCTGTACTGACATGCATGTATACCTGAACGATTAGGTTAGTAGGGGACAAGGATCCTTGTCACCATGAATTGTGAAGGTTTAAGATCCATTAATAAGTGGTTAGAGAAGAATAAGTGCACGGAAGAACTGGATATACTTTATAAGTACAGTTTATCCTAAAAGGTCCAATTGGATAGTAGTGGCTAAAATACGGAGAAGTGAAGCATTACTTATATATGAATGAATGACCATGTGTTATGTGTCTGGACGATTGTTAAAGGACCACAACACCACAACAGTGATACTTTCTTCATGTGACTCTTCAGAAGCAACCTGGTTTTGCCTTTCAGCTCCTTCTCACTTTCGCTGTACGAAGCTTCGAACAAAGACAGTACTAATTAAGCCCACATCAGTTGTGATACTGTGATACTCCTTAGGAGTATGTCACAAAAATCACAGAATCTATTGC
>CAYSIH010000085.1:0-7090 GCA_964431005.1 uncultured Sphaerochaeta sp.
GGGTGCATGATACGAACAGCGATTCGGTAATCTTGAATCCATATCGCTTGGACATTACCCATTCGCTTGCGAGCCCTGCAACCCCCACTACTACAAATACTGCGATGAAACGCCAGCCAAAGAAATAGACTGCCGCAAGGCATAGCGGAGCGAGGGCATATAGGACATTGCGCATTGCTTGTTGTTTTTGGATTTTCACAGTTCCTCTCCTTTTTTCTTAATCTAGTATAAAGCATGAATAGATGAATGTACAAAAAAATCAATAAAATAGTACCTAACATGCCGCTTTATGAGCGTTTTGGATAGGTTCTTCTCTTTGAGTAAAGTGTTATCGTCCGGCCTTTTCCTCACTTCTGTCGGTAGCAGGTGGGGGAGGGGGACTGATCATATCGATTTTTTCCTTCAGCTGCTCATCAATGGTAATTTCAAGGGAAGCGAGGGAGTCCCGTAACTGCCTCACATCAGCGGCCCCGATAATGGGGGCGGTGATAACAGGGTTCGATGCTGCCCAAGCGACAGCAAGACTGACAGGGGATACGCCCCTCTCTTTTGCCAGTGAGCTAAAGTCTGTTGCCACCTTTTTATAGAACTCCCCACCATAGCGAACCTGGTAGTGTTTGTTTTCAACAAGGCGTCCGAAAGGTTTTGAACCCTCGCCATAGCGGCCTGTAAGAAGACCCCCTCCAAGAGGGCTGTAGCTGATGACTGCGAGGTTTTCCTCAAGGGCGAGGGGAAGCATCTCTACCTCTACCTGTCGTTTTGTTATGTTGTACATGGGCTGGATACAGTGTATTGAGGTAAGGCCGTGCATCTTTCCTATCCCCAGCATGGTTGCTATCTGCCAAGCGGCATAGTTGCTGAGTCCAACAGAGAGCACTTTCCCCTGGGAGACAAAATCGTCAAGGGTCCTCAAGACCTCCTCAAGGGGGGTGAGAGGATCATAGCGGTGGATAAAATAGAGGTCGATGTAGTCGGTCTGCAACCTTCTAAGGCTCTGGTGCAAGGATTGCACAAGATGTTTGCGCCCACTTCCACTTTCATTAGGGGCATCGCCCATCTTTGAGCCGCCCTTTGTGGTAATGACCACATCATGTCTTTCGTCGCGGATAAACTCGCCCAGATACTCCTCAGCAACCCCTTTCTGATAGACATTGGCCGAATCAAAGAAGTTAATCCCTCTGTCGCGACACGCCCTATACATCTCTTTGGAAGTTGCCTTGTCAGCCCTGCCCCCGAAGGACATGGTCCCAAAACAGAGTTCAGAGACCTGGATCCCTGTCTTTCCAAGTGGTTTGTACTGCATTTCTTTCATAGCTTCTCATCTCCTCAATGTAAGGTTCTCTCCATACTGTACCATAAATCATAGGGCAATGATGGAAGAATTTTTCTAGGTATGGAGATAAAGGTTCGATCACCCCCTTGGGGCTATGTTTTAGCGGACTAAAGGGGGTAATCATATTCCATTTACCCCTTTTTGTATTGCAAGGGCATAGGGGAGGTCTCCAAAGTCATCCGTAGCTACGCATTTGTTACAAAGTTCAGTAATCTGGTGCGTATTATCGTTTGTAATGGCATGTGTTGCCTTAGGCTAAAAAGCACTTGGAATGTCAGCATCGATTCACGTAATTGTCTGTATGCTAGAAACGTAGGGAAGAATGATTTGTAGAATTTGCCGGTGGCAACTATTGACAAGGGGAGTCAATCCTTCTATATATGAATATATACGAATATGTTCATATGAATATATTGAAGGGGAAAAGCCTATGTCAGAAAACAGCACTAATGAACTTACAATCCAGGAATTTGACCCTGCACAGAGTAAAGGCGCAAAGCGAGAAGAGACCCTTTCTTCCAAGGGAAGTCTGTGGGATAGCGGTATAGATGTGCATGATGGAGCCGAAACGGTGGAGTACACCCACGCGATGAAGTTACGCCATCGCTCAATATCCGATGCCCAGTTCGCCAAGTTCGAAGGGTATGCCGCTGAAATCTTTACCGCATTGGGCATGGATGTCGAGACACCCTCCACCATTGATACCCCAAGGCGGTTTATCAAGGCGATGTTTGATGCCACCGAAGGGTATGACGGAGATCCCAACCTGGTGAAGGCCTTTGATACTGAATGCCACGATGTAACCGAATGTGGGCTTAGCCAGGTAATCCAAGGCCCAATCCCTTTATACGCCTTGTGCGAACACCATGCCCTCCCATTTCATGGCAGAGCGTATGTGGGGTATATCGCAAAGGACCATATCATCGGAATTTCCAAGCTTACCCGTATGGTACGGCTTTTCTCAAAGCGTTTTGCTGTCCAGGAAAGGATAGGCCAGGAGGTTGCAGATATGCTGGATGCAACGATTCATCCCCAGGGAATTGCAATATATATAGAAGCCCATCACCTTTGCATGGAGATGCGAGGAGTCAGGGAGATGCAGCCGATGACACGCACCACTGTCTGGCGGGGTGCATATGCCGAGAATCCGGCCTTACGGTCGGAGTTCTTTGCCTCCTGTGGGTTACCAAGCCATGGATAGCCCTAGGTTTGTGCTGATCACCGGCTCTGCCCGCCGTATAGGGCGTTCTCTTGCACTCGCTGTTGCCCGTTCCGGCTTTGATGTGGCTGTCCATTACAACCAGTCGCGCCTGGAGGCTGAGAGCCTCTGTAGGGAGATAGCAGACATCGGAAGAAAAGCAATCCTATTGCAAGCAGATCTTTCACAACCAGATCAGGTTGGCTCCTTGGTCCCTCAAATCCTTGAGCAAGGCTCTTTGGTCGCCCTGATCAACAATGCTTCAATATTTGAGAAACTCGATTGGAAAAGCTCCACTCTTGAAGAGTGGAATATCCACCAGATGGTCAACCTGACTGCCCCTTTCCTACTCAGCCAGGCATTTGCCCGTACCTTGCCTTCTGGAAGACAAGGGCGCATCATTAATATGCTGGATTGGCGTGCACTACGCCCAGGCGCTGACCATCTGCCCTATACCATCAGCAAGTCAGGCTTGGCGGCGCTGACCCGGTCCCTAGCTGTTGCGTTGGCTCCTAAGATAACGGTCAACGCCCTCGCTTTGGGAGCTGTCCTACCACCGTCTGATGGCGATAGAGACCAACGAACTATTTTGGAAAGGGTTCCAGCCGGACGTTGGGGCACCTTGGAGGAAATCGATCGTGCCCTGCTATTCTTGCTGACCGGACCGTCGTACATGACCGGAGAGATACTCCACATTGACGGTGGTCGGCACGTACTATAGAGAGGAGGTCCTATGGATCATATCTTTATTAAAAATCTTGCTGCCCGGGGGATAATCGGCGTCAATGATTGGGAGCGTGATAAGGCACAGGAGATTATGATCAATGTTGTCCTGTTTGCCGACCTGCATGAAGCAGGGATAAGTGATAATATCCTTGATAGTGTCAACTATCGGACGGTAGCAAAAAAACTGCTCAAACATGTTGAAACCACACAGCGATACACTGTGGAGGCATTGGCTGCAGACCTCGCGCGCATCTGTCTTGAGGAGGAGGGTGTGCACAAGGTGCGCATCCTGCTGGAAAAGCCAGGGGCTGTGCGTTTTTCAAGTTCCGTTGGAGTTGAGATAGAGCGTACCAAGGAGGATTTCGCATGAACCGGACTGAGCACCTCGTCTGCTTGCTCCTAGGGTCGAATATCAGAGCGACGGATAATCTGCCCCGCTCTGTACTGCTGCTGGGCAAGCACATGACTGTCCTGAAAACTTCATCCGTATGGGAATCAGTGGCTATAGGATCTGACGGGCCCAATTTCCTCAATGCCGCCTTGTTGGCTTTGACCCCTTTGGATGCCGTCACCCTCAAAGAGGGGGTGCTACTCCCCTTGGAAGCCCAAATGGGGAGGGTGCGTACAGAGGATAAGAATGCACCACGCACCATCGATATCGACATCATCCTCTATGATGGCCAACTGCAGGATCCGCTGTTGTGGGAACATGCTTACACCGCCCTTCCTGTCGCGGAGATCGTAGCTGACTTCCAGTCAGATGACGGGACGATTCTCAAAGATTTTGTACCTGACCTAGATACAAAACCCGCTGTTTGGCGCAGGGATGATATCTCTGAATATCCGTTTTTGACCGTATTTCAGGAATACCCTACAAAGGAGGCAATGAATATGGAAAGAACATCAATGGGAAAAATCCGAAGCAAGTATGGTGAAATTGCCCCGGATGGAGTTGCAATTCTAGGCAACTTGGAGCAGTACCTGAAAAAAACCGGTTTGGAGTCGGAACTCCTTGAGCTGGTAAGGGTGCGCGTCTCCCAGATCAACGGCTGTGCCTACTGTATTGACAGGCATACGAAAGAAGCACGTAGCCACCATGAGAACGAGCAGCGCCTATATGGCTTGAGTACGTGGAAGGAGGCCCCCTTTTACAGCGATCGTGAACGGGCGGCACTGCTATGGGCTGAATCGGTCACCATGATCAGCGAAGACCATCTTCCTGATGATGTCTACGACAGCGCAAAACTGCATTTCTCTGAAAAGGAGTTGGTGGACCTGACGTTGGCGGTGATTGCGATCAACTCGTGGAACCGCCTGGCAATAAGTTTTCGCGCCTTGCCTGGTTCGTATCTGCCTGATCATCCTGTGGCAAAGAAAAGCTAGGGAGCAAAAGACTCTCTAGCATGGGAGGTATGTATGGTGAGTATAAAGCATGTATATGAAGCCTATGATGCCGATGACGGTGAACGCTTTTTGATCGATCGGCTCTGGCCGCGGGGAATGAGCAAAGAGAAGCTTATCATGGATGGATGGATTAAGGATGTCTCGCCAAGCACAGATCTGAGACGTTGGTTTGGGCATGACCCCGCGAAATGGGAAGAGTTCCGCCGTAAATATCAGGCTGAGCTGGATGAGAATCCAGACGCGTGGAAACCTTTGGCAGAGGCTTCAGCACGAGGAAAAGTGACGCTTCTGTATGCTGCCCACGATGAGGAACATAATAATGCTGTCGTACTTAAGGAGTATCTGGACAGGCATGCAGCCCACTGATATGCACAGGCTTCGATGGCGGATGAAGAACAAGAGGAGATAGCAATGAAACAGTATAAGTATTTGATCATAGGTGGCGGCTTGGCTGGTGATGCGGCCGTCCGCGGTATCCGGGAATTGGATACGAAAGGTTCCATAGGTATGATTAGCTCTGAATCTGATCCCCCTTACATCAGGCCAAAGCTTTCGAAGGGCTTGTGGAAAGGAACATCAATTGAAAAAATCTGGTGCGACACGGAGGCATTGGGAGTGGAGTTGCTTTTGGAGCGTACAGTAACCCAGTTCAACGCCCATACCAAATCTGCCCGTGATGACAGGGGGGATGAGTATACCTTTGAAAAATTGCTGCTGGCCACTGGAGGCACTCCCAATCAACTTCCTTTTGGAAGGGATAAGATCATCTATTACCGTGGCTTGCAAGATTATCGCCGTTTGAAGGCGTTGAGTGAAAGTGGGCAAACGTTCCTTGTGATCGGAGGAGGCTTCATTGGCTCTGAGATTGCTGCTGCTTTATCGATGGTAGGGAAGAAAGTCATCATGGTTTTCCCTGAAGAGAGTATTGGAGCAAAAGTGTACCCTGAGGACCTCTCGCACTTCATCAGTGACTACTACCGGCAAAAGGGTGTGGATGTTGTAAGTAAAGACAGCGTAACCAGCCTTGGCAAAGAGGGGGATCGCATCTCAGTCCATACAAAAGGCGGTCGGATTTTTGAAGTGGACGGTGTTGTGGCCGGAATTGGAATCAGGGCGAATACCGAGCTTGCCCAGCAAGCCGGCTTGAAGATCGATAATGGGATCACTGTAGACAAAGAGCTAGAGACTTCTGAGCCAGACATCTATGCGGCAGGTGATATGGCCAACTTTTTTCATGCAACTCTTGAAAGGCATGTACGCCTGGAGCATGAGGATAATGCTGTGCAGATGGGTAAGCTCGCAGGACGGAATATGGCAGGTTCGCATGAGTCCTACACGTATGTGCCCATGTTCTACTCCGATCTTTTCGATCTGGGCTATGAGGCTGTAGGGGACCTGAACAGTAAGAATGAGACCTTCTCTGATTGGAAAGAGCCGTTCAAGAAAGGTGTTGTCTATTATTTGAAAGAGGGTAGGGTCAGTGGGGTTCTGCTATGGAATGTGTGGGATACCGTGCCCGCTGCTCGTGCACTGCTTGGTGAAAGGGGCCCGTTCGAACCCAAGGATCTTAGAGGCCGGTTATAGCCAAAAAGAGCGATCGCCTTGGCGTGAAGGTATTTCCCTTTGCAGCGTGTCTCTATTTCAGATGAACTGCCCCTCTTACTGAAGAAGGGCAGTTCTCATCTGAATACAGGGAACCAAGCTTTTGTCCTGTTTGCAATTCTGACCAATATAAGCATTACCGGAACTTCCACCAGGACGCCCACCACCGTGGCGAGCGTCGCCCCTGATTGCAATCCAAAGATTGAAATGGCTACAGCCACTGCCAACTCGAAGAAATTGGAAGCCCCTATCATTGCAGCAGGTGCTGCCACCTCATGAGGTAGTTTCCAAGCCTTTGCCCAGAGGTAGGCGACAAAGAAGATGAAAAAAGTCTGCAGGATAAGTGGTACCGCTATAAGAAGGATGTGGATTGGGTTTTCGACTATGGTCTTGCCTTGGAAGGAGAAGATGATGATGAGGGTAAGAAACAGGCCGGTGATGGTCACGTTGTTGAATTTGGGGATGAAGGTCTGTTCAAAATATGCTAGTCCACGACTTTTTGTGATGAGGGTTCTGGAGAGCCAGCCGGCACTAAGAGGTATTACCACAAACAGGACGACTGAGAGAAAAAGCGTCATCCAAGGGATGGCTATACCGCTGATGCCTAAGAGCAAACCGACGATGGGAACGAATGCCACAAGAATGATCAGGTCGTTTGTCGCTACCTGCACCAATGTGTAGGCAGGGTTGCCCTTGGTCAGATGGCTCCAGACAAAGACCATGGCTGTACAGGGGGCTGCTCCCAGAAGTACTGCTCCAGCAAGATACTCCTTGGCAAGAGCAGGGGGTATGAAAGCCTTGTAGACCAGATAGAAGAAAAACAGGGC
>CAYSIH010000086.1:0-2693 GCA_964431005.1 uncultured Sphaerochaeta sp.
TGAAGGGGAGAGCCCTTTCATCCCTCAATTCAATCTTGATTGAAACCCAATGAATAATGCTCTATTTTTCTTTGTATCTACAGGAGGCCTCCATGAAAAAAGTTGCCATCATATACACCGTCCGCCCAGTGCTTAGCACCTTCCCTGAACTCCTGGAAGAAGTTGTAGGGGAAAAACTGAAGATCTTCAATTTGCTTGATGATTTCCTAGCATCGGACCCCGGCGAGAGTGGCATCTTCTCCATTGAAAATCATAACCGTCTTTTCAATGACATTAAGTCCTGTGAACTGACAGGGGCCGACCTCATTGTGGTGACTTGTTCTACCCTGACTCCTGCTGTCCAGCTCATAAGGCCATTCATCAAGGTCCCTATCGTCGCCATTGATGACGCTATGACCGAGAAAGCGGTCCTGATAGGGAAGCGAATCAAAGTCATTGCAACAGCTGCGAGCACCATCAAGCCAACAGTGGCCAAACTACGGCAAGAGGCAAAGCTTGCTGGCCTTGAGGTTGTCATTGATTCTGAGGACAATGAGACTGCCTATGCTGCTATGAAGCGTGGGGACTTGTCCACCCATGACAAGCTGGTTCTTGCCCAGATAGCACAAGCCAAGGGCTATGATTGCATCGTGCTTGCCCAAGCCTCTATGGGGCATCTGAGATCCGAGGCTGAGAACCTGGCAAACATACCGGTCCTTGCTTCCCCTCGGCTCTGTTGTGAGAAGGTGAAGCAGATACTTACGGAGGAAAACAAATGAGAGATCCCATTCAAAACTACTGCCGTATGGGCATTGTACTGGGCATGGCATATCCGGAGTGTGCAACGGGTGAAGAGGCTTACCTCGCTTCATTGAAGAAAATACTTGTTGATCCTTTTTTTCAGGTAGTGGAGTTGGGCTCCCTTCCTTTTTCCTCGATTGAGGATAAGGTCACCTCGATGGTAAAGGTCGCACACTGTGACATGACCTATAGCGGACACTCCTTGCTTTTCTCACAGAAGTTGAACATCAACAGCCTTGATGAAGAGGAGAGAAAGAGAGCTGTTTCATTATTAAAGACAGGTATGGACCAGGCCTACAGCTGGGGTTGTGAGTCTTTCCAGTTTCTTTCCCGTCAGTATGAGGAGGGAGAAGAGGAAGCCTACCTCAAGCAGTTGATCCTCTCGACCAAAGAGCTCTGCTCCTATGCCCAGCAAAAGGGTGACATACAGCTCAGTCTGGAAGTGTTTGACCATACCATAGACAAGAGGTCCCTGCTTGGACCTGCCCCTTTGGTCAAAAAGTATGCACAAGAAGTCTGCAAAGAGTATGACAACTTCGGCATCATGGTGGACTGTTCCCATATACCCATGATCGGAGAAAGTATCGATGAGGCTATTGATCCCGTGAAAGAACACATCAACCATGTCCATGTGGGCAATACCTTCATCAGTGATCCAAGTCATCCTAGCTATGGGGACAACCACCCCCGATTCGGCTATCCCGGATCAGAGAATGATACAGAGTACCTCTGCCAATTCCTCCAGAAGATGAAAGATATCAATTACCTCAAGGAAGGAGGGAAGAACATCCTCTCCTTTGAGGTGAAGCCCCAAGGTGAGGAGGATAGCTCTCTGGTTGTGGCCAATGCCAAGCGGACGCTTCTCGATGCCTGGAAGATGGTCAGATAAGAATGAAGTGCTCTTTTGACCGGGAGTGTTAGTATCTGATGGTAGCGAGAAAAAAGCATCTATGAGAATAAAGAGGGTATATATGAAACGCATTGTACTTATTCATACGGTAAAGAGTGTCTATGAGACATTTGAAAAAGAGTTGAGGGCAGCAGTAACGAAAGACATCATAGTGTATAACATGCTCGATGAGTTTCTTGTAGCCCATCCCATCGAATGCGGAGTTTTTACCACTGAAAACCGTATGCGCCTGATGCATGATTTGCAAAGTGCGCAACTTACAGGATCAGATCTCATTGTGGTAACCTGTTCCACCCTCACCCCCCATGTGGTTGCCGCTAGACCGTTTTTCACTACACCTATACTTGCAATTGATGACGCGATGTGTTCCCTCGCAGTAAAACAGGGAAGTAGGATAACTGTATTGGCAACAGCTGAATCGACTGTAGCTCCTACCTTGAAAAAGCTGGAAGAGGAAGCAACCCTACAAAACAAAGAGGTAAAACTCTCTTCGCTTTGTTATCCTGAGGCTTTGGTCCAGCTTAAGGCAGGGCAGAAAGCAAAGCATGACAAGCTTGTCCTTGATATGGCTCGAGAGGTCAAAGATAGTGACACCATTGTACTTGCCCAAGCATCTATGGCGCACCTACAGGATCTGGTGCAGGCCCAAACAAGGATACGCACCTTGTCCTCACCACAGCTGTGTATACAGGAAGTGGCCAAGAAGTTAGATAGCATTGGCTGATACTCGCAATGAACTAAACTCTCTCTTTATCTTGGACAGTAACGTAGAATAACAAAAAGGAACTCAATACCATGCAGTACAAAATTTTAGGAAATACCGACATTCGCATATCAGCCCTATCCTTAGGTACGTGGGCTATGGGAGGTGGTGCAAGTTGGGGGCCTTCTGATGAAAAAGGATCGGTTCAAACGATCAAGAGGGCTTTGGATGCGGGTATTAACTTCATCGATACCGCCCCTGCCTATGGCAATGGCTTGAGTGAAGAGATTCTGGGGCGTA
>CAYSIH010000086.1:2793-7089 GCA_964431005.1 uncultured Sphaerochaeta sp.
ATCGATACCGCCCCTGCCTATGGCAATGGCTTGAGTGAAGAGATTCTGGGGCGTACCCTCTCTGGATGTCGTAAGGACTATATCCTTGCTACCAAGTGTGGTTTGGTCTGGGCCCCTGATGATGAAGGTGCAGTCCATAAAAGTCGTGATGGAGTTACCATCCGCAGGAACCTTTCACCCAAGAGCATCAGAGTCCAGGTGGAAGCGAGCCTCAAGAGGCTCAATACGGACTATATAGACCTGCTCATTACCCATTGGCAGTCTATCGAGCCTTTTTCTACTCCCATTGAAGAGACAGTCTCAGTGCTGGAGGCTTTGAAGAAAGAAGGTAAGATACGCGCATATGGCGCATCCAATGTGAGTATGTCCCAGATCGAGGAGTATCAGAGGCATGGCAAGCTCTCCTTGGTGCAGGAGCAGTTCAGCCTCCTTAGCAGACAGAATTTTGAGAAAGCACTTTACTGTGAGCAAGAGAGCATTACCTTCCAGGCATATAGCCCCCTTGAAAGGGGTATCCTTACGGGGAAGGTTGCCCTCGATAGTAAAGTCATCGGTTCAGCAAAAGCTTCCATCCCTTGGTTTGAAGAGGGGAAAAGGGAGAAGGTGCTTGCAATGCTTGGTGAGTTGGACAGTATGAGCAAACGGTACGACTGTACGGTTGGCAACCTGGTCATTGCTTGGACGATGCAGCAGACAGCGACTATGAATGTGCTTTTTGGTGCACGTAAAAGCAAACAGGTCGAGGAAAATGCTCAGGCGGCATCAGTGAATCTTGAACAAGATGATTTGCTCCATATTGATACCTTGGCAAAAACCTTGATTGAATAAGGGGCAGGGTCATCAGAGATGCTATGCATATACAGACAGGCTACCAGTGAGAATACTCTCGTTAGGTAGCCTGTCTTGTTTCAGTTCGTGATAAGCTTACTCCTGTAAAAGAGCCTGTATATTCTCCTCTACCATCTTCTGCAGGCTTGCCCTCCCCACTGTTTCGGGGAAGTTTCTCCAGACAACCAGCCTTGTCTTCGGTGATACCTCCAAGAGGGGGGAGGCGATGGGGTTGTGCACGTTGTCAATGATGATGTCATACCCACCTTTTGCTACCTCAGCGATCTGGGTTGCCGTAAGGGGCCCAGGGCCAAAGGTGCCGCCTATCTCTAGGCCGAGGTCCTTTGCCAAAAAGATCTGCATTGAGTGGCAGTAGACCTTCTGCTTGTTCAGCCCTTTCTTGGCAACAGCGAGCTTTCCCCCCTCCACAGCTTCTATATAGTCATATACCCTGTCCTCACTATAGTACTGGCTCTTTAGGGCTGAGGCGATGAGAGAGGCTTGTTTCTTAACATTCTCTATGCTGTTGTCGGTCGTGATCTGGATCATGTCCGTGTTGGTCTTCCTGATCGAATCGCCCATGCTTTTCATCATTCTCTCATACCCTGCATAGATGAAGTAGTCAGCCTTGTCGATCTTCATCACATCACTGACGGTGATCTCATACTCAGGGGGATGAATGAGAGAAGCTGGGGCGATGATTTCCACTTTTTCAGCCCCGCCCAGGTCAGCGAAAGCAGCTGTCCAGGAGGTTGAGGCAATGACCGAGACGGTTCTGGATGCAGAACTGGTGGGAACCTTTTCAGAAGTCCCTTCGGCAAAAAGAGCTACGCTAAGAATCAATAGTGCAAGTACAAGTAAAAATGGTTTCTTCATGATGTTTTCCTTCTATAAATTGTTGTTACTATGAGATACAGCAAGGCAGAGAGCAACGCGATGGTCCCGCTGGGGGGAAGGTCGGTTGCCACTGCTGCGATAAATCCAAAAAACGAGACGAATACCCCTACGAGGCAGGCTCTGACAAACAGTTGCCTGAGGCTTTGAGCGTGTCGTGCTGCAATGAGGACAGGCAGGATCAGCAGCGCATCTATAAGGAGAGCGCCAAGCAGTTTCATTGCCAGGGCGATGACAAGCGCTATGACGATTACCATTGCAGTATGGTGCAGCTGCACACGCATGCCCATGGACTGGGCTATCTCCTGGTCGAAGAAGATTGCGCTGATGCTTTTGAAGTTCAGCACCACATACAGGGTGAGTCCCGCCGCTATGGCCAGCAAACCAAGTACGTCTGTAATTCGTAAGGCGAAGGGGCTGCCCCAAAGCAGTTGGAGGGTATCCTTAGCCGGAACGTCAAAGACGTGCATCACGATGGAAGCGAGAGCCATGGTAAAGACCATGGCAGCGGCACTGCTTACTCCAAAGCCTGCTGAGGAGTCCTTGGTAAGCTTGAGCATACCTAGGACCAGCAGGAGGTTGAGTGCGATGCTGACCGGTAGCAGGGGCAGGGAGAAGGCAAGGGAGATGGCTCCACCCAGGATTACCCCATGCATGAGCATGTAGCGCATAGGCACCAGATCGAGGCGAAGGACCATCACCCCTGCAGCAGGGAAACAGAGTCCTGCAATGGTCATTGCCACCAAGCCCTTGGCCACAGGGGCCAAACTCAGCATAAAGAGGAGGTCACTCATGGTGTTCTCCTTGTAGGCCTAAGGTGAGAGTAGGCCAGGCCAGGTCCTTTTCCAGCTGTTTGTCGTGGGTTACTATAATGATGGTGGGCATCTCATTGAGGGTCAGTGCCCTGATGGTCTCCAGCAGGGCCTCCCGGCTTTTTGCATCAAGGAAAGAGGTTGGCTCATCGAGGAGCAGGAGCCTTGCCTTTTGGCAGAGGCAACGGGCAAGTGAGACTTTCTGACGCTCTCCTCCGCTGAGGGTGTAGAAATTACGATCTTGCAAATCCTGGATCCCAACCCTTCTCAAGGCGGTGTCGATCTCCCATTTCTGCTGTTCCTTTGAAAGGGTGCTGTCTGTGGCCATGCTCACCACTTCCCTCACTGAGACAGGGAACTGCTGTTGGCTCTGCTGTTGTTTTATGTACCCTATGGTCCTGTTCCTAATCTTGGATGGGGGAACTCCGTCGATGAGGACTTTTCCCCTTGTCGGTTCAAGTTTGCCCATCAGCATCTTCAGCAAGGTCGTTTTTCCTTTTCCATTGTCACCTTGGATGAGGAGCCTCTCCCCTTCGGGAAGCGACACATTGAGATGGGAGAACAAAAGGTCCCCATCATAGCCAAAGGCGGCGTCCTCTAGCTCTACAGAGACGCCTCGGACCAGTTTGGCCCGCATCCTCAACAGGCGGTACATCTCATCACTATCAGTGAGTGTCTCCAGCAACGCCTCTGTCTGGCAGGCAAGCTTCTCAATCTTCTTGTCATAGGAAGCTTCTACACCATTCTCTTCGTAGTAGGTGAGGGCAAGATCACTCATCAGATTGATATGGACACGCTTGATGCCCATGCGCACCATGAGAATTGCAGCAGCCTTTCCTGCTGCAGTATCATGGGCGGCAAGGTTGGTCCTGTCCCCCTCATAGGTCTGGAGGAACTCCTCCAAGGCAAACAGAGGTGTCAGCCATCGTCCCCCATCTGAAAAAATGAGTGTGTCATTACTGTATACACAGAGGGTAAGGCCATCTTCTAGCGGTTGTTTATATGATTCCACGGCTTCTCCAAATTAAAAAAATATGCCACAAAAGCAAAAGGAGATATTTCCTTGTATGCCTTCATGGCTCTTCATTAGCGAATAATTGTAGTGATCAGTAAAGCGAGGTAACCTCTTCATGAGGCTGTATGCTGATAGTTTACAGAGAGAGACGTAGCGTGTCAACAAATGGAAAACTACACTCAATAGCGCAGTAACGAATCCAGTTCCTCTACCACCAAGGCTATCATCTCCCCTAGGGGTAGCTCCTGCTTTCCCACAATGGAGATGTTGCATTTGGTGATGGGTATGAGGATCTTGTGGGCTTTGCTCTGGGAGATGGCAGAAGCCATGACCGGGGTAATCTCCCCATGCAGGGAGTCCGCTGCGATGATGCCCAAAGGTCCGATGATGATCTCTGCATCACGGGCGGCCACCACTACAGGGTTCTCCCCTGTTGCAATGGCACTTGCTCCGCTACGGAGCATCGCGCTCGCTGCCATGCTATTGGTCCCAATGGCAAGGATTTCAAGGGTAGGGTGGCTTCGCCTGATCGTTTCGACCAGAGCTTTCCCCAAACTTCCGCCTTGGCCGTCTATAATTACTAGTTTCATCTTGTTCTCCATACGTGAAGAAAGTATAGGGTAGATGAGGTTTTTCATCCAGATGGGTGACATCCCATACTCTTTCAAACTCACTTACTTGTGGATATCGCTTCTTCCTTGTACCATGGGGCCATGAAATCCTTAAAGAAAGAACGGCTTTCGGTCA
>CAYSIH010000087.1:0-7083 GCA_964431005.1 uncultured Sphaerochaeta sp.
TTTTTTCATAGATTTTTCCAGGGTTGCCGAGGAAGATGAGAAGTTTTACCATATCCCTATCATAGGACGAAATCAGAGGAGAGAAAAGATGTATATACTAGTCTGTTATCTGCCTGTAAGTCATCTGGAACTGGTAAAGAGCGCCCTGTTTGCTGCTGGTGCAGGAAATATGGGGGGATATGACCAGTGTAGCTGGCAAACAAAGGGTATGGGTCAGTTTCGTCCTTCTTTGGGGAGCAATCCCTTTCTGGGGGAGAGGGAAGAACTTGCACAAGTGGAGGAGTGGCGGCTAGAATTGGTTGTCAAGGAAGAGGATGCCTCCTCAGTGATAGAAGCGTTGAAACGTTCCCATCCTTATGAGGTCCCTTCCTATCATCTCATTCCCGTAATGACAGAGGAGGCTATATGGCAAAGACAGTAGAAGAGATCAATGAGAAGATCAGGCGGGGGAAGGTTGTGGTGGTCACCGCTGAAGAGTTTTCCCATATGGCCACAAAGACTGATATTGAGAGTCTTGCCGAAAAGGTCGATGTCGTCACCACCGCTACCTTCGGTCCCATGTGCTCCTCCTCAGCTGTGCTCAATTTTGGCCACTGGTCTCCGGGTATCAGGATGGAGGAGATCACCCTCAACGGAGTCAGCGCCTATGAGGGCCTTGCCGCTGTGGACACCCTCATCGGGGCGACTGCCGAGTCGAAGTTCGACCCTACCTATGGAGGGGCCAACGTCATTGAGGACCTCATAGGGGGCAAGGATGTACGTCTGTTTGCCAGGGGAAAGGGAACCGACTGCTATCCGACACGGGAGATAGATACCTGGATCAATAAGGGAGACCTTAACGAGTTCTACCTTTTCAACCCCCGCAATGCCTACCAGAACTATGGGGCAGCTACCAACAGCACCAACAAGATCAAGTACACCTATATGGGAACTCTGCTTCCCCGAAACAGCAACATAACCTACTCCACCAGCGGGGAACTCAGCCCCTTGCTTAATGACCCCTATCTCAGGACCATAGGTCTTGGAACCAGGATTTTCCTTGGGGGGAGTGAAGGGTATGTGGTGTGGAACGGCACCCAGTACAACACCACCCGAGAGAGGAACGAACATGATATCCCCCTAGGCACAGGAGCGAGCCTTGCTCTCATCGGCGATGCGAAAGCCATGTCCACTGAGTTCATACGGTCAGCCTACTATGAGAAATACGGTGTCTCCCTATTTGTGGGAATAGGAATCCCCATCCCTGTCCTGGATGTTCAGATGGCAAAGCACCTCTCCATCCGCAACAGCCAGATAGAGACTGTCATCAGTGACTATGGGGTCGAGGGGCACCCCAACGTATGCCGCGTTACCTATGAAGAGCTGCAAAGCGGCAAGGTAGTGCTCCCTGGAGGTAAGGAGGCCAAGAGTGCCCCCTTATCCTCCTTGAGCAAGGCTCGGGAAATCGCAAAACTCTTGCAAGCTTGGATAGAGAAGGGTGAATTCACCCTCACCGAGGCAGTCCATCCTCTGCCAGCTAGGAGTTTTGTCAAACCCTTGGTTCCCAGAGAAGGAGGCTCACGATGAAAAAGCGCTATGCACTCAGGTTCTCCCCCACACTGGTAGAACAGCCTCTCATCAGCAAGCTGGTCAGGACCTATGACGTGGATATCAACATCCTCAACGCTGATGTAGCTTCGGGAAGAGGGGGCAAGCTCGTCGTGGAACTCTCAGGATCTGAAGAGAATCTCAAGCAGAGTGTCCTCTGGCTTAACCGCACAGGAGTTGTAGTCTCCGAGATGATCAAGGAGCTGAACTTCCAAGAGGAGAGGTGCATCCACTGCGGAGCCTGTACAGCTGTCTGCTCCCCAAAGGCCCTTTTCATGGATGACTCTTGGCGTCTGGTCTATGATGCCAACCTCTGTGTATTATGTGGTCTCTGCGTCCAAGCTTGTCCCATGCAGCTGTTCTCCCTGTCCAATGAGCGGGAGGCATAGGAGGTGTACCAAGCGCGCACCTACCGCGAAACGATGAGCCTCTTTCGGCTCCCATCCTTTACCATAGCGGTGGGCGAGAGCGACCTCTGGATAGGGTATGGCCCATCCTGTACTGACAGCAAAGAGCTTGTCCTCGAGGCGGCGCGACTGCTTAGGAGGCTACGAAGTGAGATACTCGCCTATCCTGATCCCGAATTTCTGACCTCCTATGTCCCTCTCAAACAGAGTGCAGATGAGGCCTCACCCTGTATCCTTGGTATGCTTCGCTCAGCAAAACTCTCCGGTACCGGTCCCATGGCAAGTGTCGCCGGTGCTATTGCACAGGAGGTGGGCTCTCACCTGAAAAAGAAATTCTCACTGGAGGAGATAGTCGTGGAGAATGGGGGTGATCTCTATCTTGATGTCCTTAAACCTCTTCCCGTAACCCTGTATGCAGGGAACAACAGTCTTTCGGGTAAGGTTTCAATTGTTGTGGAACCTAAGCACTGCCCCTTGGGGGTGTGCACATCCTCTGCAAAGGTAGGTCATTCCCATAGCTTTGGCAAAGCTGATGCTGTAATGGTTGCCACTCGAGATGCAGCCCTTGCTGATGCATATGCGACAGCCTTCTGTAACATGGTGAAGAGCGAAGCGGATGTAGAGAGGGTTTCCCGCCTGATGAATGACAAAGAGGAAATACTCTCCTCTCTTGTATTACTTGATACAAAGCTGGCACTCTGTGGCCAGCTGGAGGTACGAAGCAAAGCATGAACCGACAAGAATATCTACATAAGATTCTCAGTGAACGCATAGCCCTGCTTGATGGGGCGATGGGAACCATGATACAGGCTGAAGGTTTGGAGGACGATGATTTTACTCTGGATGGCAAGAGTGTTGTCGGCTGTAACGAGGCTCTCAACCTTACCCGTGGGGATGTGATCTTCGGTATCCACACCGCCTACCTGGAAGCGGGAGCCGACATCATCGAGACCAACACCTTCTGTGCCAATGCCTTTAATCTTGAGGAGTATGGCCTGTCTGACGATGTTGTGGCCATTAATCAGGCAGGGTGTGAGATAGCCCGGGAGGCTGCAGCCGACTTCGAACGTTCCCACGACGGGTACGCTTTTGTGGCAGGGGTCCTAGGCCCGACAAATCGCGGACTCTCCTTCTCCTCCAATGTCGATGACCCCGCCTATCGCGAAAGTGATTTTGCCTCATTCAAGGCGATGTATACCCAACAGGCTGAGGCTCTCCTTGATGGAAGTGTAGATCTCCTGCTCATAGAGACAGCCTTTGATACCCTTGTGGCGAAAAGTGCGATCATGGGGTGCCTCTCCGCTATGCAGACCAAGGAACGCAAGGTCCCCCTGATGGTGAGTGCCACTTTCAGTGACCAGAGCGAGCGTACCCTCAGCGGGCAGACTTTGGAAGCCTTCGTCATCTCACTCTCCCCCTTTCCTCTCTTCAGCCTTGGGCTTAACTGTTCCACCGGCCCTGAAGAGATGCTGCCCCTGATAGAGAAGCTTTCGACTCTTGCCCCTTTTTATATCAGCGCTCACCCCAATGCAGGCTTTCCAGATAAGGAGGGCTTCTACAACCTGACTCCTCTTGAGATGGCAAAGAAGATGGAACCAGTCTTAGAGGGAGGGAGATTGAACATTGTAGGAGGGTGTTGTGGAACTACGCCCTCCCATATCAGAGCCCTCGCCGAGGCGGTAAAGGGCAAGCGGGTGCATAAGCGAGTTGAGCGAGACCACACCCTCGCCCTTGCCGGCTTGGAAGCGTGTCATCTCCCTGAGAATAGGCTGCTGGTCATTGGAGAGCGTACCAACGTTGCCGGTTCCAGGAAGTTTGCCCGTCTTATCAAGGAAGAGAAGTGGGAAGAGGCCCTCTCTGTTGCACGAGAGCAGATAGAGGAGGGTGCCCACGTCATTGACCTCTGTATGGATGCCTCCATGCTTGATGCTCAAGAGAGCATGGTCACCTTTCTAAGGCATAGGGGAA
The DNA here is from genome assembly GCA_964431005.1 of uncultured Sphaerochaeta sp. Taxonomy (GTDB): domain Bacteria; phylum Spirochaetota; class Spirochaetia; order Sphaerochaetales; family Sphaerochaetaceae; genus Sphaerochaeta. The sequence goes on from CAYSIH010000087.1 coordinate 3,963, forward strand.
GCGATCCGTCTGTCAGCCGGGTTCCGGTCATGGTGGACTCCTCCGATTGGAGTGTGATAGAGCGTTCGCTTGAGGAGATCCAAGGGCGGGGCATTGTAAACTCCATCAGTCTCAAGGAGGGCGAGGAGAAATTCATCCAGCGAGCAAAGTTCATCGCATCCTATGGCTTTGCCATGGTAGTCATGCTCTTTGATGAGAGGGGGCAGGCAGATTCCTATGAGCGAAAGATCGCCATAGCACAACGAAGCTACAACCTCTTGTTGCTTGCAGGAATTAGAGCAGAGGATATCATCTTTGATGCAAACGTCCTTACCATTGCCACAGGCCTTGATGAGCACGACACCTATGGCCGAGATTTCCTCGAGGCAGTCTCTTGGATCAAAAAGAACCTTCCCCACTCTCATACCGTAGGAGGGGTCAGCAACCTCTCCTTTGCCTTTAGGGGCAACAATACCCTGCGTAACAGCATGCATGCCATTTTCCTTGATCTCTCTCTTTTGGATATGGGCATCGTGAATCCTGCTGTGAGTCGGGATGTCAGTACCATCGAAGCTAGGACAAAGGACATCATAAAGCGTGCCCTGCTTGCTGCAGGAGATAACCTTCCTTCTGTCCGGCGGGAGCTCATCGCTCTTGCCATTGAGACCAGTGCACAAGAAAAAAAGGGCACGGGCAAACAAGTGCAAGAGAACAAGGGTGATGCTTGGAAAACTCTCCCCCCTCGAGAACGGCTTGTAGAAGCCGTGCTCAAGGGGGAGAACAGCTTCCTAGAAGAGGACCTCTCCCTCTTTTCTGAGGAGAATCCCCTCTTGCTTGTCGAGGGACCTTTGATGGACGGGATGAAACAGGTTGGAGTCCTGTTTGGAAAAGGACAGCTGTTCCTGCCCCAAGTGGTACGGAGTGCACGAACCATGAAAATGGCTGTTGATATCCTACAACCCAGAATTACTTCCTATATTGCTAGCTCAAAAGCTGTTTTAGGCACTCATAAGAAGAAGGTTGCCGTCATAGCGACTGTCAAAGGGGACGTGCATGACATTGGAAAGAACATCGTCAGCCTCATCCTTACCTGCAATAACTTTGAGGTCATTGACCTTGGGGTAATGGTTCCCAAAGAAAAGATCCTTGCCTCGGCTCGGCAACACCATGCCGATCTTGTCGGGTTGAGCGGGCTCATCACTCCTTCGCTTCAGGAGATGGCTTCGGTGATCACCCTGTTTGAGGAGAGTGGGTGCACCATCCCCATTTTTGTGGGAGGGGCTACCACCAGCGAACTGCATACTGCGGTAAAGCTTTCGCCCCTGTATGGAGGTCCTGTCATCCAGACCAGAGACGCTTCGGCCATGGCCCTGACTGCCCAGTTGGCGGTGGGAGAGGACAGGGAGAGATTTTTCATGGTGCATGAAGAGAAGACCCTCCGTTTGGTAGAGGGGAACCAGAGCATAAGAGAGAGGCCAACCCAGTTTGACTATGCCGCCCTTCTCTCCAAGCAGAAGCAGAAAAGCCAAGGCAGTGTAGCCCTTGAGTATGGCACTTTTGTGCTGGAGGACTTTTCCCTCCCCCTTCTGGCTGAGAAGATCAACTGGAAGATGTACTGCTCTTCGTGGAAAGTCCCTTTCAAAAGTGAAGAGGGCGAGAGGCTGGTCACCGAGGCAAAGACCCTTCTGGCAAAGGATGAGATCAAGGCCCTTTTTGAAGAGGGGTGCAAGGTAGTCTGTGGCCTGTTCCCTGCCCACAGTGATCGCCTTAAGGTTGATGTGGGATCGCGCTCCTTCTTCTTCCTGCGTAATGAGGAGAGTGGGTTCTGCCTCGCAGACGCTATAGCAGAGGATGATACGGTAGGGCTGTTGGTCGCCACTTCGGCCTTGAAGCTTGGCGAACATATGAAGCAAGCTGACCACTCTTTCAACCACCTCGCCTTACAGCTTCTAGCTGACAGGCTTGCCGAAGTGCTTGCCGATGAGGCAGAGGCCTTTCTCAAAAAGAAATGGGGATGTTCCCACTCCTCCTATATCCGCCCGGCTCCTGGCTACTCATCATGGAGTGACCATAGCGAGAAGCGTACCCTCTTTGATCTGCTTGGGTCTGAACAAAAGATTGGAGTAAGCCTTACCGAAAGCTATGCCATGGACCCTTCGTCGAGTGTCTGCTCCATGCTTATAGGAGGTGAGGACCTTCGCTACTTCGCCATAGGCAAGGTCTCTGAGGCCCAATTGACCCTTTATGCCCAAAAGAAAGGCATTGATGAAGAGAAGCTTGTCACACTGCTATCTGGTATGGGATACTAGGGCGATGAAAGTCATAGATATCCTCAACCAGGCTAAGAAGCCGCTGTTTACCTTTGAACTGGTTCCTCCCTTGAAGGGGGGTAATGCTGAAGTTCTCTTGGAGACTATCCGCTCCTTGAGCCATTTTGAGCCTGCCTACATCAACGTGACCAACCACCAGGCGGAGGTTGTCTATCTGGAGCGTCCTGATGGGTTGCTCGAGCGACGCACGGTGCGCAAAAGACCGGGTACCATTGCACTCTCTGGTCTTATCCAGCACACCTTCAACATTCCTGTGGTTGCCCACCTCATCTGTGGGGGTATGCAGAGCGAGGAGATAGAGGATGCCCTGTTGGAGCTCAACTTTTTAGGCATAAATAATGTCCTGGCCTTACGAGGTGATCCTCCCCAGGGGCAGAAGCGGTTTGTACCGATCAAGGGGGGGTACGAATACTCCAGCGATATGGTGAAACAGATAGCCAACCTCAATCAGGGCCTCTATCTGGATGAATCTCTGGTCAATGGTGAGAAGACCGCCTTTTGCATCGGTGTTGCCGGATATCCGGAAAAGCATGCAGAGGCTGCAAACCGCCTCTCTGACATTGAGCACCTCAAGCATAAGGTAGCGTGTGGGGCTGAGTATATCGTGACACAGATGTTCTTTGACAACAGCGTCTACTACCGCTTTGTCGAGGAGTGTCGCCAGAACGGCATTACCGTTCCAATCATCCCCGGTATCAAGCCTATCGGCAGCCGGCGTGACCTTGCCACCATCCCCCAGACATTCCATGTGGACTTTCCCCCAGAACTGGTCGAGCTTCTTGATAAAGCAAAGAAACTTTCAGAAGTGAAGG
>CAYSIH010000088.1:0-7013 GCA_964431005.1 uncultured Sphaerochaeta sp.
GAATGACTCGCAACCCTGTTACAGCTACTCCTGACATGTCAATAGCAGAAGCCTCTAACCTGATGAAACAGGAGAAGGTGCATAGGCTTCCTGTTTTGGATAAGGATAAGAAGCTTGTAGGCCTCCTTACTGAAAAGGATATCCTCTACGCATCCCCTTCTCCTGCAAGCAGCTTGTCCATCCATGAGATGGCATACCTGCTCAGTAAACTGACAGTTAAGAAGCTGATGAGCAAGAATGTAGTTACCATCAACAAGGACACCACCGTTGAAGAGGCCGCCCGCATGATGGTCGACCAGGATCTTTCCTGTCTTCCTGTGCTTGAAGGCGAAAAGCTTATTGGTATTGTCAGCAAAAGCGATATGTTTAAGATTCTGTTGGAACTGTTTGGAGCTCGCCACTTTGGCATTAGGGTCTCCTTTGTCGTTGAAGACAAGCCTGGAACGATAGCAAAGATATCCCAGGCTCTCAGCGAGCAGGGTATTGATATCATTACTTTCGGAACGTTTATGGGAACAGACCCGACCAATGCCATCTGTACCATCAAGGTGCAGGGCGCTTCCATAAGCAAAGTGGTGGAGATAATAAAGCCGTTCGTCTCACAACTGTTGGACGTACGAGAGGTATAAATGGCCAAGAAGAAACGAGTAGTAAAGAAGAAAGAGACGGCTGGTGACAGCCGTCTTCCTATTACGGATGATGCCTACAGACCCTTTGAGGAGATCAAGAAGGTCGTTCCCGAAAAGATAGAGAAGAAAGTCGAGAAAAAGAAACCCAAACCTGAGGTGCAATCCCAGCGTAAGGAGCCTCTTATCAAAGGGTATGACCCTAACGCTAATTTTGGAGATATCCTGAAGGCCTGGGAGACAACAGGCGAGATGGGTGGTGTCACCGCTCGGATGAAGAGTCACAGTAAGGTTAAGGTTGAGAAATCCTTTGCCGAGATTTTAGCCGAGTGGGATGGTGAGAAGGTACAAGAACAGAAGAAGAAAGAAGAGAAGATCAAGCCGAGCAAGCAATATGTTCCCAAAAAAGACTTTGGATCGCTTCTTGATGAGTTCGATGGTGTAGCACCAAAGAAGGACCGTAGGGTAGTGCCCAAGCAACAAGCTGCGCCTAGTTTAAAGGATGAGAAGATGCTTCCCTCCAAGGAGATGGAGCAGGCTCTGGAGGATAAGGCTGAGGAAGATCGAAAAAAGGAGAGCAATGTATCCTGGTCCTTTGCCGACACCTACAAGAAATGGAATGAAGTCTCCGATGAGAAGAGTGCCCTTACCAAGGCGATGAAAGAGAAGCACGAGGAGAGGCCCAATTTCCGATCAGTTGCTGCCTTGAGGGCTTTGGAGCCTGAGGTGACACTCGACCTACATGGGATGAAGGTATATGAAGCCGAAAAGGCCTGCGAAGAGTTTCTCAAGGAGAGTGCCTCCAAAGGCCTACGAAAGATCTCCATCATAACGGGCAAGGGACTGCACAATGACAAAGGTTTCTCCCTGCTAAAGGATGCAGCAATGAGCGCTATTCGTCGCAGCGGCGTCGTCACTGAAGCATACACCCCCAAAGCATACTATGGGGGTAGTGGTGCTATCTGGATTATCCTAAAGGATAAATAAGGTTCAGAGGCGAAGGCCCCATAGGTGTTGCTAATCAGCCACCAGGCGAGAGATTACAGTTTTTCAAATCATCACATACAAGAACAGACACAAAAATAGCCGACGCTCATGTGAGAATCGGCTATTTTTGTGTTTGTATGTTCTACCTTTCTCTATAGATGATTCGACCCTTGGTCAAATCATAGGGAGAAAGTGCTACACGCACCGTATCACCAGGAACTATCCTGATATAGTGTTTTCGCATCTTGCCCGAAAGATGGGCGAGGATAACATGTTGGTTCTGAAGTTCCACACGGAACATCGTATTAGGAAGTGCTTCGCGTACGACGCCTTCCACTTCAATTGCTTCTTCTTTGGCCACAAGCCCTCCAAATATCTGCTTAAAAGCTAATAAATTATAAGCTTTACATGAATTTCTGTCAACATAAGCCTATTTGACAAAGATATCCCAGTATCCTTTGAGGAACAATACCAGCACAATTGCAGGAAGAATCCACTTGAAATAGTATTTCAGAGCTTTGGGGAACTTCAAGCCTGTGCCCGTATCTGCTTCCTTGATGAAGTTGTCCCATCCCCATCCGTATCGTGAAGTACAGAATAACGTAATGAACAAGGACCCAAAGGGTAGTAGGGTTGAACTTACAATGAAATCTTCAAGGTCGAGGATGCCTGAACCAGGGCCCAAGGGCTGGATGTGTGAAAGGACATTGAAGCCCAACAAGCAGGGTAGGGAGAGGGCAATGATTACCACGCAGTTGATGATCGTCGCTTTCTTTCTACTTACCTGGTGCACATCTATCCAGTAGCTGACGATGTTCTCAAATACTGCGATGAGGGTACTCAAGGCGGCAAAGCCCATGAACAGGAAGAACAGGGTTCCCCAGATTCTGCCTCCACCCATCTGGTTAAAGATATTGGGTAGCGTTACGAATAAAAGTGAAGGACCGGCATCGGGTTTGACTCCAAAAGCAAAGGCTGCTGGGAAGATAATCAGCCCGCTTGCCAGAGCAACGAAGGTATCAAGACCGATAATTCTTACAGCTTCACCTGTAAGCGAGTATTGCTTGTCGATATAGGAGCCGAAGATGGAGATACTACCAATACCAAGGCTGAGAGTAAAGAATGCCTGACCCATGGCAGCATAGATAGCTTCAAACGTCCCTATTTCCCTCATACGGGCAAAGTCTGGCAACAGGTAGAACTTAAGACCTTCGCTTCCGCCCTTGAGTGTGAGGCTGTTGATTGCCAGGATGACAATGAGACCAAGAAGCCCCATCATCATGAACTTGGTGATTTTTTCCACTCCGTTTTGCAAACCCCTTCCGACAGGAATAAAGCCAAGGATTGTGGCCAATACCATCCAGAAGATCATCATGCCAGGTGATGCAAGCATGTTGCCAAAGAAGCCTCCGACACCCGCAGTATCAAGTCCTACGAAATCACCTTTGGCCATATGGAACAGATAGGCGAGCAACCATCCTGAAATGGTTGTGTAGAAGAACATCAGCACATAGTTTCCCAAGATGGCAACAGGGCCGAACAGATGCCATTTCGTACCCTTGGGCTGTAAGGTCTTGTAGGTAAGGCCTATGTTCTGTTTGCTGGCTCGTCCGATGGATAGCTCCATCACCATGACCGGAAGGCCCAGGATGACGAGGAACAGAATATAGAACAGCACAAAGGCTGCCCCACCATATCGTCCGGTTATATAGGGGAAACGCCATACGTTTCCCAAGCCGATAGCGCATCCTGCGGAGAGGAAAATGAAGCCTAGTCGGCTTCCCAGTGTTTCTCGAGCGTTCGTTTTTTCCATTGGTTTAGTATCCTGATGTTATTGTAACTACCTAGTAGTTCATGGTTTGGTGCCAAGCTTGCGGGCCTTCTGCAAAAATGACGCAACCGGTGTAGTTTACGACCCCCGTGAGCAAAAATCAACTATAAAATTGCAATTACCTCCATTGAATTGTCTTATGACGTTGACAGAGCGCTAGAGGATAGGCAAGATAGCAGTATTGATAACTATAGCATGAGGTGAAATATGGCTGATAAACAAGCATTGAAAGCGTATCTGGCGAGGACAAAGGACATTGATACAGGCATGGTTGCATACGTGGCGTCATTGGAAAAAATAGCAGATGTGACCCCTGAGATTGCTGCTAAGATAGTGAATGAGCTTAAGGACCAGAGGGCTCATCTGAAGCTGATCGCAAGCGAGAACTTCTCATCGCTGAACTCACAGCTTGCTATGGGGAATCTTTTCACCGACAAGTATAGTGAAGGGTATGCTTACCATCGCTTCTATGCAGGTTGCGATAATGTGGATGCAGTCGAAGCGTATGCATGTGAAAAGGCCTGCCTTTTGTTTGGTGCAGAACATGCCTATGTCCAGCCCCACAGCGGAGCTGATGCAAACCTTGTTGCCTATTGGGCTATCTTGCACGCAAAAATACAGGTTCCCATGCTGGAGGAGCTAGGCATTACCAACCCAAGCGACCTCAGTCGTGAGGCGTGGGATAGTGTTCGTGAAAAGCTGGGGAACCAGAAGATTCTCGGGCTCGACTACTACAGTGGCGGACATCTTACTCATGGATACCGTCAGAACGTATCGGCTCAGATGTTTGATGCATACAGCTACTCTGTCGATGAAGAGACAGGAATCCTCGACTATGATGAAATTGAAAAACTGGCACAAGAGATCAGGCCCCTGATCTTGCTTGCCGGTTACAGCGCATACCCAAGAAAGATTGACTTCAAGCGGATGGCCGAGATCGCCCACAGTGTAGGGGCAGTCTTCATGGTCGATATGGCCCACTTTGCAGGCCTTGTCGCTGGAAAGGTCTTTACCGGTGAGTATGACCCAGTGCCTTGGGCTGATGTGGTTACCACAACCACCCATAAAACCCTGCGTGGTCCTCGTGGAGGCATGATCCTCTGCAAGAGTGAGTATGCCGACAGTGTGGACAAGGGTTGCCCCTTGGTCATCGGAGGTCCTCTGCCTCACGTGATGGCTGCCAAGGCTGTCTCTTTTGTTGAGGCCCTCAAGCCTTCATTTGTAACCTATGCCAAGAAAATAGTGGAAAACTCAGCTGCCCTTGCCCAGGCTTGTATTGATGAGGGGATTACTGTGGCAACTGGAGGCAGTGACAACCATCTGATGCTTCTGGATGTGCGTGCCTTTGGCCTTAACGGACGACAGGCCGAGAGTGCTCTGCGTGAATGCGGAGTGACGTTGAACCGAAATGCCCTTCCCTATGACCCTAACGGGCCATGGTACACAAGTGGTCTGAGAATCGGAACCCCTGCTGTGACCACCTTGGGGATGGGAGTTAAGGAGATGCAGGAGATTGCCTCCATCATCGCCTTGGTGTTGAAGAACACCCGTCCCGCTACAATTACCAAAGGCGCTAAGGCCGGGACCCTGAGCAAAGCTAGGTTTGTAACCGATGAGAAGACTATTGGGGAGGCCAAGAAGCGTGTGGCTGCCTTGGTTTCGCAGTTCAAACTCTATCCCGAGCTTGATTTGGAGTTCCTTGAAGAGTTCTTCCCCCTCGACATTGGTTGAGCGTGATGGTAGCATAAATTTGTTTGGAGGTAAGAGATGAGTAACATTCCGGAAGTCTTGAAGTATAGCAAGGACCATGAGTGGGTCCGTCTTGACGGCGATAAGGCCTATGTGGGCATTACCGATCATGCACAGAGTGAGCTAGGGGAGATTGTATATGTTGAACTGCCCTCTGTTGGAGATACCTTTAGCAAGAACGAGGAGATAGCTACTGTCGAGAGTGTAAAGGCAGCTTCAGCTATCATAAACCCCCTTGCAGGTGAGGTCATGGCAGTGAATGAAGATCTTGATGACTCTCCTGAGCTGGTCAATACCGACTGCTACAAACATTACCTGTATGTACTAGGAGATTTTGATACAAGTGACTATGATGCCCTGCTGGATGCCAGCGCATACGCTGAGTTTCTAGAAAGCTTATAAAAATAGTCCTACGCCGCCTAAAAATTGGCGGCGTTGGTTTGCCCTGACAAATGAGGAGGAGCGTGTGGTTTATCCCTACATACCCCATACCGATGAGGACCGGCAAAGAATGCTGGAAGCGATAGGTGTGGATTCGATTGAAGAGTTATATGCATCATTGACAGAGGATCTTCTGCTCAGTGATTCGGTTCCCATAAGCCATGGGAGGACCGAAGATGAAGTGCTGAGGATGATCACCGCCATTGCACAAAGAAATGTCAGCGGCATTCCCTTTCTGGGATGTGGCTGTTATGACCATCTGGTCCCTGCCACAGTACAGACGTTGGCCTCTCTGCCTTCCTTTGTCACAGCCTACACACCATACCAGGCTGAGATGAGCCAAGGATTGTTGCAGGTGATCTATGAGTTCCAGAGTATGATCTGCGAGATTACCGGCATGGATGTATCCAATGCTTCCCTCTATGATGGGGCCAATGCTGCTTCAGAAGCGGCGACCATCATGATAGGGGCCAAGCGTAAGTCTAAGGCAGTGCTTGTATCCTCCACCATCCACCCATTTACCCTACAAGTGCTCGAGACTTGGGCGCTTGGTACAGGCCATGAGATCCGCCTTATAGCAGAGAAGCAGGGAGTCACAGACCTGAGGGATCTGGAGTCCCTTCTCACCGACGAGGTAGCCGGCCTGATAGTACAGACCCCCAACCGCTACGGACTGTTGGAAGACTACAGCTCTGTTGCCGAGCAGCTGCATGAAAAGGGGTGCCTTTTCGCAATCAGCAGTGATATTCTCTCTCTTGCCATGCAAAAGAGCCCAGCAGAGTGGGGAGCTGACATCGCCATAGGCGATACACAGGCCCTTGGCCTGCCTCTCGCCTTTGGGGGGCCTTCTTGCGGCTATATGGGTGTCGCAAAGGCTTTGATGCGTCGGATTCCAGGACGCATTGTAGGTGCGACTGTGGACGGCCAGGGTCGTCGTGGCTATACGCTGACTTTGCAGGCCAGAGAGCAGCATATCAAACGGGAGAAGGCCAGTAGCAATGTCTGCTCCAACCAAGCTCTTGCTGCCCTAATGACCACCATACACCTCTCCTCCCTTGGATGGTCCGGAATGGTTGATGCAGCGCAACAAAGTTATGTGAAGGCACATTACCTTGCCTACCACCTTGCCCAACTTCCAGGGGTGACCCTTGTTTGGGATGTTCCCTTCTGGTGTGAGTTCCCTCTGAGGTTTTCTGATGCCAAAAGGATGCGAAAATTCCTGCAGGAACTTCGCAATGAGGGAATCTTTGCCGGTGTCAGGCTATCGAGTCTGACACGCGAGCCGAAGGACGAACTTGTCCTGTTGGTTGCAGTGACAGAGAAACGCAGTCGTGAGGAGCTTGAGCTCTATCTCGCAGCTGCCAGGAGGGTGATGAAAT
>CAYSIH010000089.1:0-7010 GCA_964431005.1 uncultured Sphaerochaeta sp.
GTGGACCGTGACCAGGTACGCCTGATCAAGGCATGCATGATGCATCTCGATCCCAAGGGAACCCTTATCTTCAGCTGCAACTTTCGCAAGTTCAAGATGGATGAGCGCCTCATCGATGAATTCGATGTGGAAGACATCACAGCGAGGACTATCGGTGATGACTTTGCCCGGGATCAGAAGATCCACTACTGTTTCCTTATCAAGCATAGGGCTGTAGTAAAGGTGGCTCCACCTAAGAAGAAACTGGTGCTGAGAAGCCGGGATGAAAAAAGCGATGAGGATTTTATCGACGATTAAAGCAAAGCTAACTTGCCCAGGGCACAATACGTTTGAGTATTGTGTCTTGGGAAAGACAATTGAAAAGAGCGGAAAGGGTCTATGCCTTATCCGCTCTTTTTTGTGTCGCTGAAAACTTGCTTGATACGATCTCCCCCCCTCCCCTTTTCTTCTTCTTATGCTAGAATACCAGAATGAATACGCCTAAAACCCAAGAAGCTGTGCTTCGTTGCCCCTTTTGCAATACTGAACAGCAACACAACCTCTACCCTGTTGTTGATCTTGTAAAGAACCCTTCCTTAAAGTTGGGACTCCTAACAGATTCGCTTTTCAGTGTCCGTTGTACTGAGTGTAATAATCAGTTTGCTGTTATGCACGAGATGCTTGTCCTGGACAAAGAGACATCCTTTGCTATTTTGCTTGCCCCTGATAGCAGATTGAGTGAGATAAAGGAACCTTCAATCGAGGTGAAAAAGCTTGAGACCCTGAGATTGGTAAATACACCCGATGAACTGAAGGAGAAGATCCTCCTCCTTGATGCGGGCCTCGATGACAAGACCATTGAACTGTGCAAGATGTACCTGATCATGAAGATGGAAAGGCCTGAATATACCCTGCTCTATGCAGATCACCAGGTTGGGGAAGGACAACTGCTCTTCACCCTTTTCAACGAGAAGGGGGAGATGGAAGAGACCATCCAGTGTTCGGATGGTCTCTACACACAACTGCTTAGGACAGCAGAGGCTTTTAGCCTAAAACCGGGCTTCTTTCTCCGTATCGATCAGAGCTGGGCCCTTAGGGAGATCAAAAACAGCGCTGGTTAGGCACCTTCTTACAGGTATCACACTGGTAGCAGATCTCATGGGGCATGACCTTGCCTTCGGCAAAGTCACGAACGCTGATCAGGGTTGTCTCTGCAATATTGTGCAGAGCCTCATTGGTAAGGAAAGCCTGGTGACTGGTAACCAGTACATTGGGCATGGCAATGAGCAGCATCAGAGTATCATCATCGAAGAGTGTAGCACTCCTATCCTCATAGAAGAGTTCCCCTTCCTCCTCATATACGTCCAAGGCAGCTGAACCTACCTTCCTACTCTTGATGGCTTCAAGAAGGGCCTGGCTATCGACAAGAGCTCCACGTGAGGTATTCACCAGCACCACACCCTGCTTCATAAGGGCGATGCTCTCCCTGTCTATCAGGTGCACTGACTCTGGTGTAAGGGGACAGTGCAAACTGATGATATCAGACTCTTTGCAGAGCTCCTCAAACGAACAGTATGTTACATCGACAAGGCTTGTATCAGGATAGGGATCATAGGCAAGCACTCGCATGCCAAAGCCCTTACAGATGTTGATGAACACCTTTCCAATCTTTCCTGTGCCCACCACACCGACAGTTTTTCCATGCAGGTCGAATCCAACCAGCCCATTAAGGCTGAAGTTGAACTCTCGGGTCCTCACATATGCATGATGGGTCTGGCGCACCACACTCAACAGCAGTGCCATGGCATGTTCGGCGACAGCAAAGGGTGAATAGGCAGGAACCCGCACGATATGAATCTTATTAAACGCACTCTTGAAGTCGATGTTGTTGTATCCAGCACACCGCATGGCGATGAGGCGAACCCCATCTTCATACAGGCGCTCTATCACGAGATCGGTCAAATGGTCATTGACGAACGCACAGACAACATCGTACCCCTTTGCTAGGGGGGCGGTGTTCTCGTTAAGCTTCGATTCAAAATAGTGTATGTGTATGTCGTAATCAACAACCAGCTTATCAAAATATATCTTATCATATGGCTTGGTATCGAAAAAGGCTATTTTAGTCATAGTAGATTTTCCTCTCTTATACCTGTCATGGTAGCACAGACCGGACAAAGGTTCTATTTCTGCAAGGAAAATACCCAAAAAAGAAGAAAGAAGTTTTTCAAGCTAGATGCCTATCAAGGTTAGGAATCAAAAAAGAGCCCATTGCTGGGCTCCATTTTGAAAAGTTTCTGTTTCTCGCTGTTAGAAGGAGAAGCCCACATAGAGCCCTGCATCAGCGAACTTCCTGATGCTATCAAAATCAACCAGGACAAAGTTATACTTTGCATCCAAGCCCATTGAGAACCAGTTGTTAAACTGATAGGAAAGAGCAGCCTTAGCAAAAGCACCATAGATATAATTGTAGGTTGGATTTTTTGGAGATTTGAATTTATCTGATCCATAGGTAAAGAATCCACCACCACCAAGGTCAAAACCAACCTTGCCAAGCTGCATGTTCAGCATGGGAGCAATGGAGACAGTACCAGCATGGGTAAAATCACCCATAACAGCACTGAAATTGCTGAAGATATTTTTGGCTGCATCGCCCCAACCACGGGTACTATCAAGATACGGAGTATAGGCAAGCCCAACATCCAAACCAAGACCAAATGCCTTGTTGAAGGTCATCATGTTCTTGAACTGCAGGCCAAGCTCAGCTTTCATGTTCCATTTTTCAAAATCTATGGCCCCTAGGGAATCAGAAGTAATTGTATCGTACATGTAACTTGCCCCACCACCTAAGGTGATGGTTGTCTTGTAACGGCTGTCTGTCTTTGCCTTCTTTTCAGCAACAGGCGCTTCTGTAACTACAGCAGGTGCAACCTCTGCAACAATAGGCTCAGCTTCAACAACTGGTACAGCATCGGCTACAGGCTCTTCTTCAACTACAGGCTCTTCTTCAGCCACTACCATCTCTTCTGCAACTACAGGCTCTTCTTCAGCTACCACCAGTTCTTCTTCAACAACTGGTTCTGCATCGGCTGCCACCATCTCTTCTTCAACCACAGGCTCTACAGCTTCTACAGCTAGAGGCTCCATATCAGCCATGAGAGCTTCAGGCTCTGCTGGGAAAAGGGGTTCTGAAATTGCTTCAGCACTACCACTAAAGTTCTCACCATCATATGACTGTTGGAGATAGAGCGTATACGCTTGCGAGCCATCGAGACCCTTTACTGTATAGCTGGTGACCGAAGAGTCAACCACAATCCATTGGTCTGGATTTTCCCCATCAACCTGATAGCGGAAGGTTGTCACATTAGGATCTTCAAGCATCCACTCCCACGTCACCACTACTGGTGCAGCAAACAAGGATACTGAAAACAGTACCAAGGCTACCAGTAAAAAACTGCGTTTCTTCATCATATAAACTCCTATTTAGACCATTTCATGGTAATAACTAACCAGAATCGTTGTTGTATATTATACACTTGTCACTGGAAAAAAACAAGTGAAAGTAAAGGCATCTCTACTAATAGCAACTAAACTAGGAGAAGCAATCTATCGGAAATAGCTTGAAGCAAACCCCTCGATGCCGATACACTCAGTAAGCATGAATACGATAAAAACCATTGCAGTCTTTTGTGGAAGCAGCCTAGGCAGGAACCCTCTCTATGAACAAAAGGCTATTGAGTTGGGTAAATCCCTGTATAATAATGGGATAGGACTAGTGTACGGTGGGGGTAATCGAGGCCTGATGGGCGTTGTTGCAAAGACAGTCTTTGCCCTAGGAGGCTCGGTGACAGGAGTACTTCCAGAAGCCCTCAACCTGCCAAGCGTACGAGAGGTGGTAGTGGAGACTGAACTCATTATCGTTCCTACCATGCATGACAGAAAAGCCAAGATGTACTCCCTCTCTGATGCCTTCATCGCCCTCCCTGGCGGAATCGGGACTTTTGAGGAGTTTTTGGAGGTCTTTACCTGGCTACAGCTAGGCTATCATACCAAGCCGGTGGCCTTGTTGAATATAGCAGGATTCTACGACCCCCTGCTGCACTTCTTCCAGCAGAGCAGTAACGAGGGGTTTGTCCACCAGGGTCTTCTCGATGCCCTAATTGTGGAAGAGGAAGAGAATATCCTACTCAAACGTATGCGAGAAGCCCACATACACATTGGGGACAAACTCGCTCCCTAGCTGTGGAATAAATTACCACCTAGCTATATGCTATTCACATGACCAAAAGACAGTATCATCTTGTAGAACTCTTCTACATCATCACAGGCTCATTCCTCACTGCAGTGGGAATAGCCCTTTTTGCAGCACCTGCCAAAATTGCCAGTGGAGGGGTCAGCGGCATAGCGACCATCCTCTACCACACCCTGGGTTTCGACACAGGACTCTCCATCCTGGTACTTTCCATACCCTTGTTCCTGCTGGGAATTGCAATATTCGGCAAGGAGTACGGCATCAGGTCCTTGGCAGGAACCATCTTCCTGTCGCTGTTCACCTCCCTTTTGAACCGATACTTTGGCTATGGGGGATTACTCTCCTATGACAATGTGCTCTCGGTACTGCTTTCCGCCATATTTGGCGGAGTCATGATGGGTATCGGAATTGGGTTGGTTATGCGCAGTGGAGCTAATACAGGGGGAACTGATATCATCGCCCAGATTCTAGCAAGATTTACCCCTCTATCGATGGGCTCTGCCCTCTTTCTGGTCGATGCACTGGTCATTGCAGCAAGTGGCTTTATCTTCTCGTTGGAGATGGCCCTCTACGCAACCATCACCGTCTATATCACAGCAACGGTCATTGACCGCGTTGTGCTCTCATTCGGCACAAGTTCAGCCAAGACAGTGTTTATTGTTAGTGAGAAGCTGGAGACCATACAAAAGGAAATCTTAGAGCAACTTGGCCACGGAGGAACAATTCTCAGCGGCATAGGCATGTACACCGGCCTAGATAGGCCGGTGATCATGACAGTGATAGAAAATCATAAGTTTGCCCGCCTCACCAACATTGTGCATGAAACGGACAAGCAAGCTTTTATGGTTGTCCAGGAGGCCTATAAGGTCCTGGGCGAGGGATTTTCCCCTATTGAAGAGGCTGCTTGGGCCGGGCTTTCAGATGTTACGCAAAGCAGGCCCAAGAAACGACGCTGATCAGTATTTCCAGAGTTTCTCAGGGTAGTACCCCTTGATGATCTTATTGGCAAGCTCTTCTTTTACAATTGCCTGGTCTGCACTGTAGGTCATGCCGAACCACTTCTCCTCTGTTGTGTAGAAGCGCATCTTGCCTTCACCTTTGGTCACGAGGTTGCTCGCACCGTTGGGGAGATAGCTTTCACCTTTCTCTGTGGTGACATTGTCCTTGATAAACTCCTTCCAATAGGAAGAGAAACTCTCAAAAGCGGTGGGGGCGAAACCGAAGAAATTCATCGAAACCCACTCCTTACCGGTCAGGACCACATCCTTGCCATCAATATGGCTGATGATTTTGTCCCCTGCATAGCCAATCTTAGTATTTTCTTGCATACTTACCAGATAGTTATCCTTGACAGTGCAGATCGCGCGAGAGACTGTCCCACTTAGGCTCATGGTGTTCTCGAGCACATAACCGACCATGGCATGCTCACGGCTGTCGTTCTCCAGGGAACCAAGATGTTTTCCCATAATGGAGAAGGCTTCTCGTCCATAGTAGTCGTCAGCATTGATGACTGCGAAAGGCTCATGCACAGCTTCCTGTGCACAAAGAAGGGCGTGGACTGTCCCCCAGGGTTTGGTCCTGTCCTTGGAAAGGCGAATCTGTTCTTCTGTCAGCAATTTGTCCTTGCTCTGGAATACATAGGTCGCATCCATATTCTTTGCTATACGGTCGAACAGGCGCTCTCGAAAATCTTTCTCAATATCCTTGCGGATAATAAAGACCACTTTGCCAAAACCACTTTTATTGGCATCATAGACACCAAAATCTAGCAGGGTCTCATTGTTCTTGCCTACAGCATCGATCTGCTTCACTCCACCGTATCGGCTTCCCATTCCAGCCGCCAGTACCACCAGTGTTGGTTTCTTCATGTGTAACTCCTCATCGCCTATTTCAGTACTTACAGTGTAACTCTTCTTCAAAGAATAAGTCAAATGAAGCGTGTCGTTATTGTTGGCATAAGGGCATAGCTTGGGGTATGCTGGGCAAAGAGGAGTTACCATTATGAATAATCTTGATTGGTATACAAAGGTGACACTGTTCTGCAAAGCATACAAAACATGTACTGAGTGCCCGTTCTACCTGATGCAAATCCAGGATGCACAACTTCCCTTTGAAGAAAAGGCATGTTTCACTTCAAAACAAGCTCTTGAACAACTCTCTTCCTGGCTTTCCGAATCCAGCCAACAGGGACAAGACCTTATGAGTTGTGACGATATAGAAGATAACCAATGGCTGAAAGATCTGCTCAAAGGACAGTTTGGGGATGATGAAGAAGATATCGATGCATTCTACCTACAGGATGATTTTATCTAGATTACTTGGATTCTCAGCTGTATTGCAGCAGAATACCATCCACTAGCAAAGACATTAGGATCAAAATCAGGGATATCTGCAAGGATGTCCCCGCTTTCAAAAAGAACGTCATTGTTACCCGTATAGACACCCCGTACGCCCAGGCTCTTGTCCACCTTTTCATCACCAAAGACGCTTACTGCCCCTGGGGTGTTACTTACCACCCGCACTGAGATCGGAAGCATACTCTTCTGTCCAGGTTCTAAAGGAAAACCCGGATCCAGAGTAAAGGCAAACTGCCTCTGCTTGCCATCTTCACCAGGGTTGATGAAGAGATGGAATTGTGAGGTGATATCATTGGAAGTTATGGTATAGGATCCAACACGGACAGTGGAGTTTCTGCTATCGGCCAAATTGAAGTTCAACGCCTCATCAGACTGTTCGACCCTAAATATTTCAGTTATAGGCATACGCCCTTGCAATTGCA
>CAYSIH010000090.1:0-6994 GCA_964431005.1 uncultured Sphaerochaeta sp.
ATTAAAAGTTGTTTCTTTATAATTTCCATAGTATATATGCTACTTATTTATTCAGGAATATTCACAATATCCTGCTATAACATCTCGTAACATATAGGCGCTGTCCTTAGGAATTCTCTCTTGTGTCTCATAATCAACGTAGATGATGCCAAACCTTCTGCTATATCCCCACGCCCATTCAAAGTTATCCAAGAAGGACCAGATAAAGTATCCTTGTAAGTTGATACCTTCATCGATTGCTTGTTTGCAAATGGCAAGGTGTTTGTTGATATAATCACATCTGAACAGGTCGTGGACCCTTCCATCTTCCACAGAATCATCGTTGGCACACCCATTTTCCGTTATATAGAGCGGGAGCGCCTTGTCCAAGGCCTGTACATAGTGAAGGATCCTAAGCAGGCCGTAAGGCGCTACAGGCCATCCTTGGTTGGTCACAGGTTGCCAGACGGGCAGATCCCTAAATTTGCCTCGCTTGTTTTCGTCATACGCCACAGAACCTTCCTGATAGTAGTTTATACCAAGAAAATCAATCTTCTCGGCTATGATCGCCATGTCTCCTTCTTCTATAGGGTAGGTGATGCCCATGCCTTCAGTTACCACAGTAGGATACCCCTTGTTGAATAGGGGAAGGAGAAATACATCCGTATTGTATGCCCTTGCATATTCACTGGCTAGGACATCTTCTTTTTTCCTTGATGCTGGTCGTGGCATGATGGGGTTGAGTGTAGTTCCGATGGGAGCTTGTAATCCCATCTTCCTATATGACTGCACGGCAAGGCCATGGGCGAGGTTCAGATGATGGACCGCACGGTTTGCCTGTTCATCATCCTTGATGCCAGGAGCATGCTCGCCACTTCGATATCCCAGGTAAGCAGCACAAAAAGGTTCGTTAAGGGTAATCCAGCGATCGACATAGGGTCCTAAATGTTCATAGCAAGCCTCTGCATATGCTTGAAAATGATAGGCCGTATCACGGTTAGCCCACCCTCCCCTCTCCTGCAACACCTGGGGAAGGTCCCAATGATAGAGGGTGGCCACCACACTGAGGCCTTTGCTTTTCAGGGCCTTGCTCAAGCGAATGTAATAGTCAACGCCTTGCATATTGACGTTACCGACACCATCGGGAATTATCCTCGGCCAAGCGATTGAAAAACGATACGCTTGGAAGTTAAGGTCCGACATGATTTGTATATCCTGTTCATAGCGATGATATTGATCAACAGCAACAGTGCCATCATCACCATTCATTACATTACCAGGGATATTCGAAAAGGTATCCCATATGCTAGGTTTACGACCATCTTCTTCGGTAGCACCCTCTACCTGGTAGCTAGCTGTCGCACAACCCCACAAGAAATCCTCATCAAAATGAATCTGTTGCATTTGTTTAATCCTTATCGTCATATAAAAGAAAGTACACATCAGTTTTGGATGTCTACTCTCATGACACACAAATAATAGCATAGGCAGTACAAGCGCTCAACCTTATGTAATTTCTAGAACAAAGTTGTTTCAGTGTACAAATTACTGAGATTGTTATATCTTTACAACATTTTATTATAGTAAATACAAGTATTTAAATATAATTTTTATATCAGATTTATACTAGCTAAATCCCAGCGCAGTTCTACAGGGCCAGCATAAAGAAAGGCGTTCATGCCGAGTTTTGTAGCAGTCTCACAGTTCTCTACGAGATCATCGATAAACACTGTTTCTTCAGGTTTCACCTGTTCAGAAGCGAGAATTTTATCAAAGAAAGCACGGTCAGGCTTCACTTCCTTCAACTGCAATGAAGCATATACGGCATCAAAGATAGCATAGTGGTCGGCATTACGGTGATGTGCATAATGGGCTGCTTCTGTGTTGGTAGCACAAACCACGCGATAGCCTTCTTCTTTGAGTTCTTGTATAATTTCCAGCACATGCGAATCGAGCTCCGGTTCGAAATACCTGGCCCATAGGGAATCTTTATACGGGGGGACATCTATGCCTGTGATAACAGAAAACTGACGCCACATCTCTTCTTCATCGATAGCATCCTTACTGTGCTGATCTAACAAGGAGCGGAGCGCAGGATCAAGGGAGGTGAAGCTGTCATGATCGGTAATGCCGAAATCACGTAGAATACTACGTTCCAAAGATGTATCACAGTGTTTTACCACAACTCCACCCATATCAAACATACAAAGGCGTACTTTTTTTTCCATATGGCAAGCTTACCAAAGGAAAATGAAATCTTCTAGTACTTTTATACATTCTGGAAATAGGATATTCTAGCAGGAACCAAGGAGTGAAAATATCGTATGAGCTCATTTTTTCCACCAGATTACACCCCAACAATGAATCAGATCCAGACTGAGCGTGCTATCAAGTACATCAAGGATACCTTTGAACGAGAACTGTCGGCAGGGCTGAAACTCAGTAGAGTGACAAGTCCGCTGTTTGTACCACGTGGCTCGGGCATCAACGACGACCTCAATGGCGTTGAAAGGCCTGTGCGTTTCCAGATTGGCAATCTTGATAACATGGAGATGGAAATTGTCCAATCCTTGGCTAAATGGAAACGATTGGCTCTAGCCAATATGGGCCTGAAACCCAATTCTGGTCTCTATACTGATATGAATGCCATACGTCCAGACGATGAAATTGATGCGATCCACTCCCTGTATGTTGACCAGTGGGACTGGGAGCTGGTCATGGATGAAAAAGACAGGAACGTCGAGTTCCTCAAAAGGATTGTAAAGAAGATCTACTCTTCGCTGAAACGGACTGAGTTCCTTGTAAGCGAGATGTTTCCCACATGCACCCCTACACTTCCAGACCGCATAACCTTCATATACTCCGAGGATGCACAAAAAGAGTACCCCTACCTGACACCTCAGCAACGTGAGAGAGCGCTTGCTGAAAAACATGGGGCTATCTTCCTTATCGGTATTGGTTCTCCCTTAGCTGACGGAGTAAGCCAAGGAGGAAGGGCACCCGACTATGATGACTGGTCCACTCCAAGTGATGATGAACACACAGGCCTCAACGGAGACATCATCGTATGGGATACCATTAGAGGCGATTCTCTTGAATTATCTTCGATGGGTATCCGTGTCGATATTGAGACATTGAAGCGTCAGTTGGAAATCCGAAATTGCCAGGAACGCGCAGATTTGTACTGGCATAAGAGGCTTCTCAACGGGGAACTACCCCAGACCATCGGTGGAGGCATAGGCCAGAGCAGGCTCTGCATGCTGCTGCTTCAGAAAGCACATATAGGAGAGGTCCAGTCCTCCGTATGGCCTCAAGAAGTTTTGGATGATGCGAAACGCCTGAATATAACGATTATGTAGGAGAATAGGATGAAACTTGTCAGTTGGAACGTCAATGGATTACGGGCTTGCCAAAAAAAGGGTTTTGAGGAGTATCTTGCCAGCATGGATGCAGATATCTTCTGCTTGCAGGAAACCAAGTTGCAGGAACATCAGATAGCCCTTGAAATTCCCGCCTACCATACCTATTGGAGTTTCGCAGAGAAAAAAGGTTATTCAGGAGTTGCACTCTTCTCTAAGGAGGAGCCCCTCTCTGTAGAACAAGGCATCGGCCATCCCCTCGATAGTGAAGGCAGGGTGGTGACTGCAGAGTTCGAACAGTTCTTTGTGGTGTGTTGCTACACACCCAACAGCCAGGACAAGCTTGCACGCCTACCGGTTCGTATGGATTGGGACGATTCCTTTAGGCAGTATGTCTCATCCCTCAAGGATATTAAGGAAGTGATCATCTGTGGGGACCTCAATGTGGCACACAAGAGCATAGACCTGAAAAACCCCAAGGCTAATGAAAAGAATGCAGGCTACTCCATCGAAGAGAGGGAGAAATTTTCCCTCCTGTTGGAAGAGGGCTTCACCGATTCCTTCCGCCACCTCTATCCGGACCTCACTGATGCGTACTCCTGGTGGTCCTACCGCTTCAATGCCAGGGCAAACAATGTAGGATGGCGTATCGACTACTGGCTTGTCAGCGAGGAGTTGAAGGATAAGGTTGAAGAGAGCCGTATCGATGCAGAGATCCTTGGCAGCGACCATGCCCCTGTAGTACTCACCTTGGCTCTCTAATCATATCAACATCTGCATTTAGTCTGCCTAGAACCAACAAAAGCCTGAAGGAAATTCTTCAGGCTTTTTAGTTGGAAACACGAGTCCATTTGTGTCCTATGCAACAGTGTCACTGTATATCTTTACCCTTACCTTTCAGCAATCTTCCTGTCCTGAGTGGAGAGGATTTTCTTACACATCCTCACTGACAGCGGAGTAACCTCCACCAGCTCATCATCCTTGATGAACTGGATGGCCTGCTCAAGGGTGAGTTTGGATACAGGGGTGAGGGTAAGCGCCTCATCATGACCAGAGGCACGCATATTACTTAGCTTTTTTGTCCTGGTCGGATTGAGGGTTAGGTCGAGGTCACGATTCCTCTCTCCTACGATCTCCCCTTCATACACAGTATCGCCAGGGACGATAAACCATCTTCCCCTATCCTCAAGTTGCCACAAGCCATACGCCACGGCAACACCTGCACGGTCACTGATCAGAGAACCACTGAATCGGTCTGGGAAATCACCCTTATAGAGTTCATAGCCCTTCATTACGCTATTCATGACACCCAAGCCTCGGGTATCGGTCATGAACTCGTCATGATAACCAATGAGACCGCGAGCGGGTATTTCAAATGACATCTTGACCCTTCCGCTCTCGGTATAGGTAATATCGCTCATTTTAGCCTTACGTTTGGCAAGCTTGTCCATCACCTGGCCGCTGCTCTCTTCAGGACAGTCTACGGAGAGATACTCAACAGGCTCTGTCTTTCTGCCCTGCTCGTCCACCTTGAAGATAGTCCTGGGTCTTCCTACACAGAGCTCAAATCCTTCACGACGCATCTGCTCCACGATGATTGCCATCTGGAACTCTCCCCTTCCCTTAACGGTAAAGGAGTCATCAAAGTTTTTCTCAACCCTGATGGAGACGTTTCTGAGCACTTCCTTCTGCAGTCTTTCCCAGATCTTTGCCGAAGCGATGATCTTTCCTTCCTTACCTGATATAGGACTTATGTTCTTTGAAAAGTACATGGAAACAGTGGGGTCATCTATGCTGATCCTAGGTAGCGCCTTAGGCTGTACATTGGTACAGATGGTGTCTCCGATGGAGACATCTTCAACTCCTGCAAGGACAATGATATCCCCACTGGCAACATTGGTAGCGTCGTGGAAAGTCGGACCGTCGTAAGCCTGGAGCTTGGTGATCCTCAGTGGCTGCAGTACTCCACCTTCCTTCACACAGACAAGGGAGTCATACATGTTGGCCTTACCGTTGATGATCTTACCGATGGCAAGACGCCCGAGAAAGTCACTGTAGGACAGATCGCTGACCAACATCTGGAAAGGCTCTGTATCATCATAGGAGGGAGCTGGGATATAATCGATCAGGCAATCCATCAGCTGATGCATATTGTCATCCAGGTCAGTAGGGTTCAAACCACACCGGCCGTTCTTTCCTATTGCATAGAAAACTGGGACTTCCAGCATTTTCTCATCATCGCTGAGCTCAAGAAGAAGGTCATACACCTCGTTGAGCACTTCTTCACTACGGGCATCTTGGCGGTCAATCTTATTGATGACAACTATAGGCGTACGGTTCAGCCTCAAGGCCTTTTCAAGCACAAATCTTGTCTGAGGCAAAGGTCCTTCTGCAGCATCTACAAGTAGAACAACACCATCGACCATGGATAGACCTCGTTCAACTTCCCCACCGAAGTCAGCGTGACCTGGGGTATCAATGATATTAATCTTCACCCCTCTCCATCTGATAGCGCAGTTTTTAGCGCTGATGGTAATTCCACGTTCCCGTTCAATGGTACCGCTATCCATAATCCTATCCTGGTTGTCTCGGGAAACCAGACCGCTCTGCTTGAACAAGGCATCTACCAAGGTAGTTTTGCCATGGTCGACGTGAGCGATGATGGCTATGTTCCTAATATGCTTATTTTGTTTAATCATCAATAATTCCTTCGGCGATAGTGTATCATGAAAAGGTAGTTGTACTTAATAGTCCTAGACATTCTTCAGCGTTTTTTTTCCACTAAAGAATTTGACCAAGATCAGGATAAACATACAGACCAAGATTATGCTAATTGTAGCTAGCCCACCTGCTATCCCAACATTCTGTGCAACAGCCCCCACTATGATCGGCATACTTATGGCACCAATGGTTGCGGTAGCCATGGTGGTCCCTACTGCAATAGTAGAAACATTGTACTTGGGATTCATGGTGGCAAGCACCATTGGATAAGTACCGCTCATCGCAAGGCCAAACCCGAATATGCTCATATATATGAAGATATAATTTTTAGAACTGATCATAAGCAGAAAGAAAACTATCTGGAAAAAACCTAAGAACACAAGTAGTAGATTCTTATTCAGCTTAGAGGAAAGGTAGGCACAAAGAAGTCTTCCTATAAGGATAAAGACCCATAAGGCTGAACTGGTTGTCAGTGCCAACGCTGGGCTCAGAATACCAGAATCAGTGAAGTAGGTGACCAACCACCCTATGATAGATGCTTCATTGCAGAGATAGAAAAAAAGGATTGCGGTGTTCAGCCAATAGGTTTTGTCCTTGTAAAATCCAGTAGCCACATCTTTCTGTTTTTCGATGCTCTTCCCTGATAGGGTGGAACGGCTGAAAAAAATCATAACAATGATCTCCAAAGCCACAACAGTCCACAGACTTATCCTCCAGTGTACACCAAACACAGCAGTAGAGAATATACCAAGAAAAGGGGCAATAAATGCTCCAATCGCGAAAGAGGCATGGAGTAAATTCAAGGCTGCAGTCTTATTTTCAGAAATGTCACTTATCACAACGTTGCTGATATTGCTCATAGTCCCACGACCAATACCTGTAAGAAAAAAAGCGAGCAGAAGGAAAAAAGGATTACCTGTAAGGGTCATCAAGAG
>CAYSIH010000091.1:0-6958 GCA_964431005.1 uncultured Sphaerochaeta sp.
AAATATACCAAAACTTAGTAAAGACGATAAATGTTCTATGCCTTTGAACATTTCCATAGCAGAGATCATTTTGACCGGTTACTTTCCTAATAGAATTTCTTTATAAACTCCAGAAGAACTTGCATCTTTGTTACCATCTTTTATCAACCTGCTTTGGCATTAGCTAAAAGAGATATCAACGCAGTTTCCAAGCTATATCTGCAAGAAACAACTGCTGCTTCAAAGATTGGACAGTTGTATCTTTTGCTATGTGCACAAATTCAATACCCATAATTTCACACCAATCTTCAAGCATCTCGGCATCAGCATCATAGCTCAACACTGCGTGATGGGCACCCCCAGAAAGAATCCAGAGATGAGAACCAGTCTTCAAGTCAGGTTCAGGTCTCCACATGACTCTAGCAACTGGAAGATTCGGCATTTTATAAATGGGCTTAACTACTTCAATGTTCTGAACAATAAGACGGAGTCTCCCTCCCATATCTATAAGAGAAGCAAGAATTGCCTTTCCAGGGTGCCCTTCAAAGACGAGTCGAGCTGGAGGTTCTTTCCCCCCTATGCCAAGTTCATGGACTTCTATCGTGGCTTTTTTTCTGGAGATCGAAGGGCAGATTTCAAGCATATGAGCCCCAAGTGAAAGTTCCTTGCCCTTCTCAAGGTCATAGGTATAATCTTCCATAAATGTGGTCCCGCCCCCCATGCCCTCAGTCATCCTTTTGATGAGGCTGGTCATGGCAGAGACTTTCCAGTCCCCTTCACCCCCGTAACCATACCCTTGGCGCATAAGGTCCTGTGATGCCAGACCAGGAAGTTGGCGCATTTCTTGTAGATCCTCAAAGGTGTTAGAGAAAGCCTGTGCCCCTTCCCTATCTAAAATACGTTTTATGGCAATCTCTTCACGGGCCTGATAACGCACAGTCTCAAAATCATCTGTACCAAACACATACTGTTCATGGTAGAGAGTCATCTGTTCAATAATTTCTTCTTCTGTCACATTATCCATCTCTCTGATGAGATCTCCGACCCCCCAGGTGTTTACCTGCCAACCAAGCTGCATCTGAGCGCCAACTTTGTCTCCTTCTGTGACAGCAACATTACGCATATTATCACCAAAACGAACTAGCTTGAGTTTTTTGCTCTCTATGGCACCAACAGCAGAGCGCATCCATTTTCCTATCTTTTGTTGAACATCATCATCTTCCCAATAGCCAACCACGATTTTTCTTCTCAAATGCATACGTGCTGCAATGAAACCATGTTCACGATCTCCATGAGCTGACTGGTTGAGGTTCATAAAGTCCATGTCGATTCCTTCATCAGGAATATTACGATTGAACTGCGTATGGAGATGACAGTAGGGTTTTTGCAAGAGGGAAAGACCATTAATCCACATTTTGGAGGGTGAGAAGGTATGCATCCAGACAATGATACCTGCACAAGTGTCATTATAATTAGCTTCCTTGATCCAATGTTCAATCTCTTCGGGCGTTTTAAGGGTAGCTTTGTAAACAACTTTACAAGGTATAGCCGTTGAACCACCTATACCCGATGCTATTATCTTAGATTGTTGGGAAACCATATCCAACGTTTCAGGCCCATAAAGAAATTGAGAACCGACGAGAAACCAGAATTCATATTCTTTCAAAGATTTTCTATTCATTTTTATTTCCTTATTTTTGTCCATTGAAATCCTAGAGAAATTTTAATTAAAAGTAAAAAATACGTGTTTGCGTTATCGTAAACGCACTGTTTATATATGATTGCACCAAATGTTTTGTTTGTCAATAATTATTTTCTATATTCAAATATATATTTGATTATGTTTTCTTATAAGTAATTACTAGACTAATCATATATTTAGGGTTATTATACATTTTATAAAAATAATTTTAATTACGTTATCGTACCTTATATATTAATTATTATACTAGGATATAAATCAGAATGACTATTGCTGAAATTGCCAAACTAGCGAACGTATCCATAGGAACTGTGGATAGAGTCCTGCACAAAAGAGGGCGTGTCGCACCTGATACCATCAAAAAAGTCATGACCATTGTTAATGACTTTGGTTATCAGCCGAACACCTTTGCTAGGAATCTCAAATTGAATAAAGAATTTTGCATTGGAATACTGCTACCGTTTCTTCATTCCGAGTATGGATATTGGAATCTCATCTATGATGGGATTCTAAAAGCGGCAAAGGAACTCTCCCCTCTTGCCGTATCCATCTCTGTAGCAGAGTTTGATAGATCAAGCCCCGATTCTTTTCTGGATAATGCAGAGAAGCTGATGGCGGATAAACCCGATGCCATCCTTATCGCTCCAGTGCTCCCTGCTGCTTCCAGAGTCTTCCTTGCAAAACACCCAAAACTTGACTATGCCTTTATAGACTCTCCCTTACCGGATACGCACCCTATATCTACTATTGTCCAAAATCCTTTTAGAGGGGGTTATATGGCGGGCAGGATGATGCACTTGCTTAGCCCAGAAGGAGGTACATTTATCACCATACAAACACATAAGGCAGCGTTCAACTCTCTTGAAAGAGCACGAGGGTTTAACTCCTATTTTGCAAACAAGCCAACTTATACAATGGTGGAGCTTGAAATGCAACTTACAGATGGTGGTGAAGAATCCTTAGAAAAAGCCTATAGGGATTATACTGACTTACGAGGTATCTTTGTCGTTAATGATGCTGTTCATAGAATAGCAAACTTCATATCTTTGCTAGGGAAAAAAAACCGTACCACAATTATTGGATATGATCTAATCGACCAGAACCGTAAGGCAATGCTCCACAACAAAATTGATTGTCTAATCTCACAAAGGCCAAACTTCCAAGGATACACAGCAATCTATCAGCTCTATCGGAAAGGGATGTTAAACCAAATCCCTGAGAGGAACATATGCGTACCTATAGATATTGTATTATTGGAGAACCTTATTGACAACGACTCTTATTGCAACATTCATAACACCTAATAAAAAGGTACCAGCATTGTCGAATAGGGATGTTTCTTAACCTCTCAGAGAAATGGGCTAACCCATTTTTTACAGGGCTGAAGCAATGCACCATATTGCATTAGATTATATCTGCACTACAATTGAGGTATATAAACGTTGCTGGATTTATGATTCTAGATATTACAATGGTTGAATAGTGATACAAGTAAAAATCCCGAATAAGGAATAAAAAGCATGTTGAACAGTTTAAAGAAACAAGTATTTGAAGCAAATATGGCATTACCGCGACACAATCTCGTTACATTTACCTGGGGCAATGTAAGTGCCATTGATAGGGTCGCTTCACTGATTGTCATCAAACCAAGTGGAGTAAACTATAATAGTATGCAAATTGAGGATATGGTAGTCGTCAACCTAGAGGGAGAAGTAGTTGAAGGGAAGTA
Source organism: uncultured Sphaerochaeta sp. (assembly GCA_964431005.1). Taxonomy (GTDB): domain Bacteria; phylum Spirochaetota; class Spirochaetia; order Sphaerochaetales; family Sphaerochaetaceae; genus Sphaerochaeta. Next base: position 3,411 of record CAYSIH010000091.1, read on the forward strand.
CCGTCCCTCAAGCGACTTGCTCACCCATCTGGAGCTCTATAAGGCGTGGCCGATGATTGGTGGTATCGTGCATACCCATTCAACTTGGGCTACAAGCTGGGCACAAGCAAGACGCTCGATTCCTTGCTACGGAACCACTCATGCTGACTATATCTATGGAGATGTCCCTTGTGCACGATCATTGACCACTGAAGAAATACAAGGTTCATATGAGAAGAATACAGGTCTTGTCATCTTGGAGGCTTTTCAAAATAGAGATCCAGTAGCAACCCCCGCTGTACTATGTTCTAATCATGGTCCTTTTACCTGGGGCAAGGATGCCCAAGAGGCAGTTTACAATGCTGTGGTATTGGAAGAGGTGGCGAGGATGGCATACCGCTGTGAAATGTTGAATCCTACAATACAACAAGCTCCCCAACAACTTCAGGATAAGCATTACTATAGAAAACATGGTGCCAATGCGTACTATGGACAAAACTGAACATGATCAGGAGTACAAAACTTTGTATGCATATCAGCTCATTACAAACATTGCTGCAATTGCAATAAAAACACTGAAAAGTAAAATAATACAAGCAGAAAAATACTACTCACCTGCAGCATTGGCAACCGCGCTAACCTACTTAAAAAAATAGTGATGAGCCACTGGTGCTGAATCAGACAAAGACACATAAGGAATAATACGATGGTTGACGAGAAGACAAAAAAAATGATTCGTGATGGTGAGGCAATACTGGGCATTGAGCTTGGCTCAACCAGAATCAAGGCCATATTGATTAACAGCAAGAATGAACCTGTCGCCCAAGGGGGATTCGATTGGGGAAACTCCCTTATTGATGGGTATTGGACCTACTCCTTGGAGGATGTCTTCAAAGGGCTCGCCGCCAGTTTTGAGAATCTCAAACAAGATATCCAAAAGAAGTTTGGAGTCCCACTTGTTAAGGTCAAAGCTATGGGCATCAGCGCCATGATGCATGGCTACCTCGCTTTTGATCAGGATGACAAGCTGCTTGTACCTTTTAGGACCTGGCGAAACACCACCACTCACCAAGCTGCTCAAGAACTCTCGGACCTTTTCAACTACCCTGTCCCTGAACGATGGTCGGTCTCCCACCTTTACCAGGCAATCCTCAACAAGGAGGAGCATGTCAAAGACATAGCGTATATCTGTACCCTATCAGCATACGTGCACTGGCAGCTTACCGGAAGGAAAGTGTTGGGAATCGGGGATGCGTCGGGAATGTTTCCCATCGACATCTCCACCAGTGACTACGACCAGCATATGATGACCCAATTCACTGAACTTTTGCAAGAACACAATTTCCCATGGGACGCTCATTCTCTCTTTCCCAAGGTGTTGGTTGCAGGGGACGAGGCAGGTACGCTGACAGAAAAGGGCTCCCTCTTACTTGACCCGAGTGGAGACTTTACCCCTGGCATCCCTCTCTGCCCTCCTGAGGGTGACGCAGGAACAGGAATGGTGGCAACCAACAGCATCGCACAAAGGACCGGGAATGTATCCGCAGGAACATCGGTCTTTGCCATGATAGTTTTGGAACATGAACTCTCAAAGAGCTACAACAAGCTCATTGACCTAGTGACCACCCCCGATGGCTCTCTCGTCGCCATGGCCCATGCAAACAACTGTACAGGCGAATATGACCGGTGGATGTCCCTCTTTTCCCAAGTCCTCGAGGCCACAGGGGCAAAGGTATCAAAACACACGTTATACGACACTCTACTTGGAAAGGCCTTAGAGGGAGCCAAGGATTGCGGCGGACTACTGCCTTACAACTACATTTCTGGAGAAACCATGACCGGGACCTACGAAGGCAGGCCGCTGTTCGTCCGCCTCACCGAGAATGAGTTCACTCTGGAGAATTTCATGCGTGCCCAACTCTTCACAGCCCTTGGAGCCTTACGGGTAGGCATGGACATCCTCTTTGAGGAAGAGCAAGTGAAGATTGACACCATCAACGGCCATGGAGGATTCTTCAAGACTCCTGTTGTAGGGCAGACGGTGATGGCTGCAGCACTGCACACGCCCATTTCCATACTGGAGACCGCAGGAGAAGGAGGCGCTTGGGGCATAGCCTTACTCGCTTCTTACCTTTTCCAGAGCAAAGATCTCTCATTGCAGGAGTTCCTCTCACAAAAAGTATTTGCAATGAGTGAAGCTTCAGTAATAATTCCTACAAAAGAGGACATTGAAGGGTTCAATGCATTTTTTGCAACCTACAAGATGGGTCTTCCCGTTGAACAGGCGGCCGTAAAGCACTTGCCTTGAGCATATTAAAGAAAATCACAATGACGGTTGAGTAGATGTTTCAAAAAACTAGATAGAGAATCAGACTACTATGCAGCTGATTTCATTTGTTAGAAACGAAGAGGATTTCAAATTTATGCCTACGGAATTCGTAAGGGCATCAAAGAGCACACAATGTTATTCTTGTAAAGATGGAGTGTTTGTTCCACGGGGGACTCCTTTAAGATTTGGATTTATTAATTAGGGGAAAAGAATGTTACTGGTGTATCCGTATATTTAGAAGCTACTAAATCATAGGGAATCAAGGAAATAAAATTCCAGAGGGTAAAATCTCAACATTGTACCTGAATCCATTTTAGGCTTATTTAATGGGAGCTACTCTCGTCCATACGAGGGATGTCTATATCACCCCAATACCCTATGGCAACCCTATGAAGCCAGGCACACGCTCTAAGATGGTCGAAATGATACCCTCTGCCAAAGAGGACCAAGCTATTCTTTGCAGGGGGAAGCGTAAGGGCACAGATGTCATTTTCGATGACGAAGACCCGTTCTATAGGTAAGGCCTCTTCTGTTTGGAACAGCTCACAGAACTGCCTGGAAGGGATAAAGAGGTCATCATACCCCCTATAGCTCAACTTGGGATCCAGAAGTCTGAATCTGACAAGTTCCGGTTCACCCAAAAACCCATATCTTCTAGCGAACTGTGAGATACCCCTATAGGAATCATCAATCATATCCTCTTCCAAGGTAAGATCAAGCCATTGGGAGAGAAGGCTCATATGCTTCTCAGTAAACTTGGTATCGAGGCCTGGCAGGTCTATCTGCCGCAGATATATCCCAGTCCACCATAAGATGCACGCCTATGTATGTGTATGTGGACAAGGACAAGGCCCTGGAAGGGTGCAGGAACTACCGCCTAAAACATGAGGATGAATACCAGGCGATGACCGACAAGGAGAAGAACTGGACTTCTGTGCGATTCGGCTTCTTCATCCTTCTTTCCACCGAGCTGAAGGAACCTGATGTAAAATTGGACGACTACTATGGCAGGAGCCAGATCGAGACAGTATTCAAGACCAGCAAGAAGTACCTGAACCTCCTGCCTTTGTCAAAATGGTCTGATCTTAGCGTCAGAGGGAAGATTCTCTCTGATATCATATCGACCATTGCCTTGCTGCAGCTGAGGAAAAAACTCTCAAAACCTGGCATTTCAACATACAAGTAGATTGGAAAGACCCAGTCGCTCATGTGCACAAAGAAGAAGGATGGGACGGTGATT
>CAYSIH010000092.1:0-6955 GCA_964431005.1 uncultured Sphaerochaeta sp.
TCAACGACATTGTAGCACACAATTATCGAGTCGGAAAAGGATTGTGTAGGCAAAAGGGATTGCACAAAAACCCCTATTGTAATATTATCCACAAGGTACGCTACACTTTACGTAGTAAGCGGGCCGTGTTTCTTTCCCTTCCTCATTGTAGTATATGGGTATACAGGAAACAGAAGGCTCTTTCAATACGGACAATTAAAGTTGCAGGGGTTACTGCAGCATCGCTTGTATTCTATAATAATAGAGGTTTAATAGTATGGCTGATTTGCAAAACATGAGGAACATCGGAATTAGTGCCCACATTGACTCGGGTAAGACTACTCTCACCGAACGTATCCTCTACTACTGCAACAGAATCCACGAAATACATGAAGTTCGTGGTAAGGACGGCGTTGGAGCCACCATGGATAGCATGGAGCTTGAGCGAGAACGTGGAATTACGATTGCTTCCGCTGCAACAAACGTTTTGTGGAAGGATACTGAGATCAACATCATCGATACTCCTGGACACGTTGACTTCACCATTGAGGTTGAGCGTTCTTTGCGCGTTCTCGATGGCGCAGTCCTTGTACTCTGCTCTGTCGCAGGTGTGCAGAGTCAGTCGATCACAGTAGACCGCCAGATGAAACGATACCATGTTCCCCGCATTGCATTTGTCAACAAATGTGACCGTACAGGGGCAAACCCTTACCGCGTTCAGAAACAGCTGGTTGAAAAACTTGGCCTGAATGCAGTGCTGATGCAGATTCCCATTGGTCTCGAGGACAAGATGCTCGGTGTTGTAGATCTCATTACCATGAAGGCCCTTTACTTTGACGACGGTCCTACCAAGGACATGATGCGCGAAGCAGAGATCCCTGCTGAGTTGCTTGAGGAAGCCAAGCAGAAACGTGAAGAGATGCTCGATAGTGTCTCCATGTGTTCTGATGCTGTGATGGAAGCAATGCTCGAGGAGAACTTGACAGAAGAGCTTCTTAACCGTGAAATCCGCAAGGCAACCATTGCTTTGCAGCTTGTCCCGGTCCTTATGGGTACTGCCTATAGGAACAAGGGTATTCAGGCTCTGCTTAATGCAGTGGTCAATTATCTGCCAAACCCAGGGGATGTCACAAACAAAGCCTTGGATCTTGATAACAATGAAGAAGAAGTTATTCTTCCTTCGGATGAGAACCTCCCTCCTGTTGTGCTTGCTTTTAAGCTTGAGGATGGTCAGTATGGTCAGCTCACCTATATCCGTGTCTATCAGGGAAAGGTGAAGAAGGGTGACGAGCTTTTCAATACCCGTAGCCGTAAGAAGTTTAGGGTTGGAAGACTCATCAGGATGCACTCCAATAACATGGAAGACCTCGTTGAAGCAGGATGTGGTGAAATAGCCGCACTCTTTGGTGTTGATTGTGCTTCTGGTGATACTTTCTGTGACCCCAAGCTGAACTATTCACTTAGTTCCATGTATGTGCCAAATCCTGTCATCTCTTTGGCTATCAAGCCACTTGATAAGAAGGCTGCCGACAATATGGGTAAGGCCCTCAACCGCTTTACCAAGGAAGACCCCACCTTCCGCTCCTATGTTGATCCTGAGTCAAACCAGACCATCATCCAGGGGATGGGAGAGCTGCACCTTGAAGTCTATGTCGAGCGCATGAAGCGTGAATACAAGGCTGAAGTTGAGATTGGGCAGCCAGAGGTTGCTTATCGCGAAGCTATCACAGAACGCGCAACATTCAACTACACCCACAAGAAGCAGACCGGAGGTTCGGGACAGTATGCCCGCGTTGCCGGATATATTGAGCCCCTTGGAGATCCTGCTGAGGGTGAAGATCCTAAGGACTACGAGTTTGGCGATGAGATTAAGGGCGGAACAATTCCAACCGAGTACATCCCCTCTTGTGATAAGGGCTTTCAGATGGCTATGAAGAAAGGTTCCCAGGTCGGGTTCCCTATTCTGGGCGTAAGGGCTGTGGTCAACGACGGTGCTTGGCACGCGGTCGACTCCTCAGACCAGGCATTCCAAACTGCGTCTCTTAGCGCTTTCAGGGAGGCTTTTGAAAGGGCTCATCCTGTCATCCTCGAGCCTATCATGAAGGTTGAGGTTGTGGCCCCCACTGAATTCCAGGGAAGCTTGTTTGCTTCGGTCAACCAGAGACGTGGTATCATCATCAGTTCAACTGAAGATCATGCCACGTGTACAGTCTATGCAGATGTCCCTCTTTCAGAGATGTTTGGGTACTCCACAACACTGCGTTCCTTGACTCAGGGTAAAGGCGAGTTCTCCATGGAGATCAGCAAATATGGTAAGGTTCCAATGGGTGTTTCTGAAGAACTGAAGAAAGCCTACCAGGAAAAACGCAAGAAAGAGCAGAAATAATCTCTCTTGTTTCAACAATAATCCCCCTCGCAGAGTAGTATTTGCAGGGGGATATTTTTTTGAGGATTTTCGCTTTCGCGCAAATTCCTACCCAACTGAACTTTTTTATAGTATACTGTGATTAGAACAAAAATCTTCTAGGAGGTGAGCAATATGGAAATCCAAGAGTTGAACGACTTGAGTCCGCTTCGTGTTTTTGATGAGTCTCTTGATGGAGGGCTCGGTCGTGGTAATCTAGGCGTACTTGTTTCTCGTCATGGTGTGGGTAAGACTGCGTGTCTGGTACACTTGGCAACTGATAAGTTACTGAGAGGCGAGCATGTCATCCACGTCTCTTTTTCTGGTAATGTCGAGCATGTCATCAACTGGTACAAGGAAGTATTCCGTGAAGTTTCTGAAGGAAGAAGTCTTGCTGATGCAGCTTCTGTGTACAATAATATCCTATCCAACCGTGTTGTAATGAATTTTAGCCAGGAGAACGTCACTATCGATAAAGTGCTCTCCAGTCTGGAAACTCTGATCAAGCATGGTTCTTTTAAAGCGGATGCGATACTTTTCGATGGGTACAAACTCACTGTAGCCACCGAAGATGATGTGAAGAAGATCAAGCAGTTCGCACTAGATATGAATCTGGAGGTTTGGTTTAGTGTTTCTCCAGTTCGGGCAGATGTTGCGTATGATGAGTTTGGGGTTCCCAATACCATGCAGAAGTACACAAATCTGATCGATGTCCTGATCGGTCTCATCTATGATGAGGATCATGATAAGGTTGTAATGACCTTGGTGAAATCCCGCACCACACAAAAAGGGAAGCTTATGGGTGTCAGTCTCGATCCGAAGACAATGCTCATCATCTCCAAATAACGTTCAGCTGAGGGCCGCAAGTGCGGCCTTCGGTTTTTGGTAGGCATTGAAGAGAAAGGGAAGCTGCTCAAAACAGCTTCCCTTTCAACGACTGCAGGCAAGCTTTTCCCTATTACCGTACTTACTGGCAGTAAATCCAACGTATAATGGCCTGTACCCCTTGTCCTTCTTACTCTTGTAGTGGGTATCAGTGTATACTCGAGCCTTGTAGGCTAACCTAGTCCAACACATAAAGAGGGTAATGAGTATGCAGTTCATCAATGGGGTCAAACCCACAAGTTCAGTAGATAAAGAAACGGTCAGAACTGAAAATGAAACCGATCGGATATGGTTCAACGGCCAAAATGGTTTATACACTTACAAGGGCAACTATTACATCATAGGGGCGGATGTGTTCCTGGAATATGCAGATTTGGAGATTGCCAAGCTTGATTGGTTTGGAAAAAGTGAGTCTGAGATGTGGGAGGAAATCCGTCAAAAAGGTGAACTGGTCGATTCTTTTGGTACCGAGCAGGTTCTGTATGAGGAATATTATCTGCATGGGCTGTACTACAGAATACACCATAGGCTCAACAAGACCGTAGAGTGCTACAACAAGCCCTGGTCGAGCATCCTGCCGGTAGGGGAGTTGGATATGGTAAAGTTGCCATCGTTGCCCGCAAGATTCTCTTCCTTTATGTTCCCCACCCTGATGGATGAGGTAACGGAAATCTATTTTGATGAGGGTCTCTGCTACTGGATTCTTGATGAGGGTCATATCCGAAAGACGCTGTTCAGCTCGGCAGAGGAGGGGGAAATCCCTGAAGTCAGCTACATTGTGGAGTTTGACAGGGCATTTTTTAAAGCAATACCTGCTGAATACTCCATCGAGGGACGATTCTCATCCATTGAGGAGGTCCTGTCCGTTACAGAGTACTTTACCATAGGGGAAAACCCCTATGAGGAGATTGATTATGTAAAGGTCTGCCTTTTGGATCGAAAAGCCAACGATGAGGAGATAGACTACATCGCCGACAACGGCTTGTATTGGTGGATCAAGATGAATGCCCATTTTGAGGGAAACTTTATGCCCAGACAAGGGATGTACAAGGACTTCTCCTATGATATCTACCATCTCTATGATGGGTGCTTTCTCCTTGATGCCAATGAACGGTCAGTCCTAGGGAAATACACTTCATTCGAGAGTGCCTACAATGGGGCGAAAGAGGAGTTTGGGGAGGAAGGTTACGAGGATGACGAGGAATTTGAGTAGGGAGACTGAAGACAATCCTGAGAGGAATCTGCGTAAATTCATGTGTGGTAGGTTTTCCTAAAGTCTCATGATGGTCCTTTGGAGTTTAAAAACAGACCCTGATACATGGGAATCCAAGTATAAATCAGCAAGAGCTTTCTAAAGAATTTACAATAGTCTGCCATATGCAGTAGAGACTCCAAATTAACGGAGTCTCTCTTACATGTGGCATGCCATATTTTCCAAGCAGTACGAGCTAGCTTGGTTCAGTTTCACTTCACTTAGGGTCAGAGATATTTATCTCTCCAGCCAACCACCTATCCAGGGCATCTTTATTGAAACGCCAGTTCCTGCCTACTTTCTGGCAGGGGATCCTTCCGTTACGCGCAAGGACATAGATCGTTGATTCCGCGATCTTTAGATATTGAGAACACTCTTGCAATGTTAGAACTGGGCTTTTTAAAGTTGACATGCAGGTATTATCGACTAATAGGCGCAAAATATCAACAACTTTTTGCTATAACTCTTTGAAAGAGGGTAGAGTGCACTATACCATCAGGTTCTATCATCAGAAGATTGAGATGATCTGTTCCCTGACTGAAATTGACGGTAGGTTGGAACTCAAGATATCGCCCCTTCCTCAAGGGTATAATCGTCTGGAGCTGTTTTTCTTTGCCCAGGAAGACGAACATGTCTATGGCTGTGGTGAACAATTCTCCTATTTTGATCTTCGGGGAAAAAACTTCCCCATTTGGACAGGGGAACAGGGTGTCGGAAGGAATAAGGAAACCATAATCACCCAGACTGCTGATAGGGAGGATAGGGCCGGAGGTGACTACCATACGACCTTTTATCCCCAGCCAACCTTTGTCTCAACACGTGGCTATTACCTCCATGCTGAGACCTATGGCTATGCAGACTTTGATTTTAGCTCTGCAACAGCTCATCGCCTGTTGTTCTGGGATGTCCCCTCCTCGATAATAGTCAGTGCCAAAGAGACTCTGCTTGAAGTTGTACAGGACATCTCTGCCTTACTCGGTAGACAGGGACTTTTGCCCTCCTGGATCTATGATGGGATTATCCTTGGCATTCAGGGAGGGACAAAGACCTGCCTTGCTAAGCTTGCACTGATGCGGCAGGCTTCTGTCCCTGTCGTGGGTGTTTGGGCTCAGGACTGGCAGGGGGAGAAATATACCTCCTTTGGCAAGCGTCTCAGATGGAACTGGCAGTGGGACCCCTCTCTCTATCCGGGGTTGGATAAAGAAATACCAAATCTGAAAGAACAAGGGGTGAGGTTTTTAGGATATATCAACCCATATCTGTTGGAAGGCCATGAGTTGTATAAGGAAGCGGAGGCGAAAAATCTGCTTGCCCTCACTGCAAAAGGTTCCCCCTACCTGGTGGACTTCGGCGAGTTCGATGCAGGGATAGTGGACTTTACCAATCCAGAGGCAAAATCTTGGTATGTGGATGTCATCAAAGCTGAGATGATCGACTTTGGCCTGGGAGGATGGATGGCCGACTTTGGGGAGTATCTTCCCACTGATGTGGTCCTCCATGACAAGATTTCTGGGATGCTGGCGCATAACGCATGGCCAGGCATATGGGCAGAGGTCAACAAGAGGGCAGTCGTCGAGGCTGGAAAGGAGGAAGAAATTCTCTTTTTCATGCGTGCAGGGAATGCACGTAGCCTCAAGTTTTGCCCTATGATGTGGGCAGGGGACCAGAATGTGGATTGGTCTGAGGATGATGGTTTGCCATCAGTCATTACCAGTTCTTTGAGCCTTGCTATGAGTGGGATGGGCCTGCATCACAGTGATATCGGTGGTTATACCACCTTATATGGGATGAAGCGTTCTAAGGAATTGCTCTGCCGTTGGACTGAGCAAGCGGCTTTTACTCCCCTCATGCGAACTCATGAGGGAAATAGGCCAAAGGATAACTGGCAATTCGATACGGATGAAGAGACCATTGCCCTGTTTGCAAGGATGGTGTCTATCCATGTCAGGCTGAAGGAGTATATTCAGTTTTGTGTTGAGGAGAATGCACAGGAAGGGACGCCGGTCATCAGGCCGATTTTCCTGCACTATCCCGAGAATCCCTTCTTCACTTGTAAGGATGAGTATCTCTTGGGAAGGGACCTTTTGGTTGCTCCTATACTCGAAGAGGGGTCTACGGGGAGAAAGGTTGTATTCCCCTCTGACGATTGGATCCACCTGTTTACAGCAGAGGAGTTTGCTGGTGGGGAGGCCCTAGTTGAGGCTCCTATGGGAAGCCCTGCAGTCTTCTACCGCAAAGCCTCAATATTTGCTAGTCTGTTTGAAGGGTTCGCCCTCAGCTGACGACACCTTGCACCTGCTTCATGATATCCTTTGGCAGGAAAAGGTCCAGAAGCTTCAGGCTCTCTTTCTTCACAGTGACAAGAATCTTTGTAAACGTCCCCTTTGCCATGGAGTAGAGGGGATGTGCTTTTGTCTGGACAACAGGCTCTGATT
>CAYSIH010000093.1:0-6890 GCA_964431005.1 uncultured Sphaerochaeta sp.
GCATGGGCTGCATTGACGCGGATATTTGTGCCAAATTCACGTCTGATGGTTCCTGGGGGAGCCTTTTCTGGGTTGGTGGGGCCAAGGACCTTGCGGATCTCCTCAACTGCATTAATCCCTTCATAGATGAGTACCATACACTTAACAAGCCCCGGCTTATCCAGGTCTTTCTCTTCGACGGTGCTGGGCTTTAAACCGGACATGAACTCCACGATGGTCTCAAACTGCTCTTCAGAGTACATGTCTCCAAAACTCTCCGTAAGAATGTCCTGAAGTTGATCAGGAAGCAGGATGTTGAAGTCCCTTTCAAGCAATTCTCTTGCCTGCATGCCATATACAGGAGCAAGTCTTTTCTTGAGGCCGTCCTTGATGGGACCATAGAACTGCAGGGCCTGGGCAACAGACATTTTCAGTACCTTCATGCCAATGATGCGAAGCCCTGTTCTGGAGAACATGTCTATGATCATGCCAGGGCGAGAGGAAGCATACTTCCAGTTGTCCGGCTTGATGATTACCAGGGTCCTCTCTGTGCTATCAGTCTTGTGTCTGGTCTCAATGATGTTCTTCTGATCAGGAAGCCAGGATGAGAAAAGAGAGAGCGTAGTGTCAGCTTCACTTTGTGTCAGGGCTGTAAGGACTGCCGGTTCAAAGTATGAGACAGTGGTTTTCTGCTCGTCAGTGAAGATAAGGTCGGCATAGGTGTCTCGTATGGACTGGCCTGTAACCATCTCAACGGCGTTGTAATCAGGCTGGAAAGCTCCACACACCTGAGCGAGCTGGGTGCAAGGATCCTCACCGCGGAAAACCAGCAGGAGCGAGCGGTGGCGATATCCACCTGAGGGTGCGAGGTTTTGCTCAACATAATCACCGAGGATGACAGATGCTATGAAGCTCTCTGCCTTTTCCCGTGTTCGGATGATAGAAGCATAATCTTGGGCTATCTTCAGATCCATGGCGATCATCTGAGCGCCAACAAGTTCCAACGATATGCGTGATAAGAGTCTGGACAAGACCCCTCCTGTACGACTTTTCGCTACAGTATATGGGGTCACCAGAACATACGACAAGGACTGTTCCATGAGCAGCCTCCTTCTAAGATGTCTGTAAAGACAATCCTACAAGGTGTTAACTCCATTTGTCCATCATAGATTCTTGAAAAAACAGTTAAATCACAGCAATTTGACAAGATTTCATAGCAATAAGCGATGCTTCATGATTGTTTGGGGTAGTTCCCGCACAACAGGTGCTGTCGACACTGATGGACAGTTCGGGTCTGAAGGCCTTCAACAGCAGGGCATTTGAGATTACACATATGTCGGTACATACACCTACAAGCTCCACGAGTGTGATGTCTGGCCGCCCTTTCAAAGCCTCGGCCATCTCCACTGAGCCAAAGGTTGGCTTTTCAAAGAAACGAGCCTTGGAGGCAAACCTCTGTAGCTCATCTATCAGAGCGTGTCCCTCTGTCCCCTTGATGCAGTGTTCCACCGGCAGGCTTTTGCCTTCCGCACTCTGAAGGTAATCTTCGTTGTGCGTATCGAGGGTAAACCAGAGTTCCCCCTGGTGGGAGGCTATCTTCTTTTGAGTTTTCTGAACGATCGCCTGAGCTTGGTCAGTGCCTAGGGAGCCGTACACAAAATCCTTTTGCATATCGACTACGATGAGCAGTTTCTTAGAATGAGGTTTTCCACAATCCGTGTTTTGAACAGTATGCATAGACATCTCCATGATCCTTATCGGTATAGACTGCAGTGGCCATGCTGTTGCTTTTGATGTCGCTGCGTCTTATCGTCTGTTTGGTTACGAATACAATAAACTTAATGTGATGGTCCTCTGATTGGGGATGGGGCTTGCTGCCCACATTCACATACAGAAGCCCGTCACGGTGCTTGAGTTCAGGAAGATGGTACTCAGAGCCCTCACCCTTTTCCCTTACTTTCATCCTCTCCATCGGCTGTCCACAGCAGACCAGGGAGTGTCCACCGTTTTCAACAAGTTCTACGATGGACTGGCAGACCGGACACCAAAAAAAGACAATATTTCTAGCCATAGTGCCTCCTAGCATCTTAAACGTACTTCTCTTCGGTAGAATAACCAAGACTTTTTCAGAAGTTTTGCGTCTTTCTTATTCTTTCTCCCCATCTTTCCATGCTCAGAAGCAAGAAATCTTGGAACACAAGCAACCCCCTTCACACCCCGTATTTTGTATGGTAGGCTCAAATCTTGCATAACGCTTTTGGGGGAATGCGATGAATCTTACATTGCAGGAAAAGGAACCATCCAACCTGTATGAAACGCCGCTGTTGCACCAGAGTTCTTTCTGGTCACACGTGAAAGAAAAACAAGGCTACCAGACCAAAGCCTTTGATATAAAAGTCCGCACTTCAGACATATCGACCCTACAAGGATCATCCTATCTGCTTGATGATGTACTGGTGCTTCTCAGCCCGGTAAATCGCAACCAGACCATCGGCTATGTTCCTTATGGACCAGTGCTCAAACCCATAGAAGATAAGATGGGTCCTTTTTTGGAAGATCTCTCCTTGCAACTTCAGGCTAAGTTGCCAGACAACTGTATCCTGCTCAGGTATGACCTGCCGTGGCAACGGATCTGGGAAGACGAGGATGTCTCGTTGCAGTCACAGCAATTGCGTCTGAACTGGGGAACTGCATCACACCAGATACGAAAATCTTGCTCTGACCAATTACCCTGTGACACCATGTTTGTTGACCTAAGGGGAAGCGAAGAGGAGCTGCTGTCTCGCATGCACCACAAGACCCGCTACAATATCCGCCTCGCACAGCGTAAAGGGGTGGAGATACGCGAAGTCACCCACAAGGAACTGCCAATCTTTTACTCCCTCTACACTGAGACTTGCCAGCGTAACAACATACAGCTGCATGACCTCTCATTTTTTGAATCGCTGTTTACCTTGGAACTGGAGAAACCCTACTTCTCTTTATTGGTTGCCTATCTTGATGGGGTGCCGCTCTCTTCCATGTTCCTCTCCCGTTCAGGAGATAGGGCAACCTACCTCTATGGGGCCTCCTCATCCTTTAGGCGCAACAGCATGAGCACCTATGCCCTGCAGTGGAAGGCGATACAGCTTGCCCGGTCATGGGGGTGCACAAGTTACGACCTGTTTGGAGTCTCCCCCACAGAGGACAAGGACCATCCCATGAGCAGCTTGACCACTTTTAAAAAAGGCTTCGGTGGTGAATTCTTCCATCGCATGGGGTGCTGGGATTTTCTGTATGACCAGAGTCATGCAGAAGATCTTTATGCCTTTGAGATGACCAGCAAAGGGTATCACTGCCGCTGAAATAGTAGGGCGACATCTCCTCCACAGGTCATCCCAAGCGAGCCTGCCTTGGTATTGTCCAAGATATATGCAACAACTGCGTTAGGCATCTTTTTGTCAGAGAGCATCGAGTGGGCATAGGCGATGGCATTGGCCTCAACTAGGCCCCCACCCACTGTGCCTTGGGTAGAACCATCGCTGAAGATGGCTATCTGAAAGCCCACATCGCAGGGGGCAGAACCACTTTTTTTGACCACCCTTGCAAGAATATAGTCTTTTTGCTCCACAAGCTTTCTCAGGAGCTTGGGATCGAGGCGTACGCTCAAGCCATCTTTTCTGTATATGCTGATAATTTCAGCCAGTATGCTGATAGCTATCTCAGAAGCCGTCACCGCCCCTATTGCCAGACCTATGGGGGCATGCACTGCCTCAAGTTTCTGTATGCTGATGCCTTGTTTCTTAAGGTTATCCAGTGTGGTGGCAACCTTGTTCCTGCTGCCAATCATGCCGATATAGGAGTGGGGGAGACCGAGCGTCATCTCCAGACACTCCTGGTCGAAGCTATGCCCGCGTGTGACGATGACAAAGTAGGGCTTTATCCAACCCTGGTCCTTAGCCAGGGTCTCTTTGAAGGGAGCACAGTATAGGGATGCCTCAGGATAGAGCTCCTTATTACAGAACTCACGCCGTTCATCGAGGATTGTAACTTCCATATCCAGTAGCAGGGCAACGCTGTAGATCTCCTTAGCAACATGCCCCCCTCCACAGAGCACCAACTCAATCTTGGAGTCCAGTCTCTCAATGAGAAGGTCCTCCTCATCCCATGTGTGGATCTTATGCGCAAAGGATGCAACCATCTCCTTTTGCGAGAAAATCGCCTCGTCCCCGACGCCGTCTCCTATGAGGACAGTCTTACGTATCAAACTCTCTTTCTTTAGCTTTTCAAGCAAGACTCCAATATATTGGTTCATACCGGCTCCTTAGGGTTTACTGCTGTAAGAGACCTCAATAAGAGATGCTCTAGTTTTCATCGTTTTGCTTGGAAGCTGTTCAATACCTCAAGAACCGAGCCTCCTATCGCCATGGCCTTGTCGCTGATGGTGGTATAGTCAGCTTTCAGACCCCGTGGGTCGATGTCTGCAATCTTGAAACCAAGAGGAACGCTAAGGCCATTGTTGAGTAGGCCTCGGATCATTCCATCCAGTGTTGCAAGAACTGGTGTTTTTCCGACATGTGCTATGACTTCCCCCTCTTTTACCAAATCACCAATGCTGTGCTCTGAGGAGAAGACTCCCTCAGAGGGGCTGTGGATCACCCGTTCGCGTCCATAGCCGGCTATTATGCCGGGGATGCCTGTATTGGCTATGGCTTCGCCTTCATGTAGGATTCTACCCATGCTATGGCCACGTTTGGTCTCAATGACTGTGTGGCAATCTTTGCCGGCTGTGAAGCCAGGGCCCAAGGCAATGACCAGCGGGGCATCATCAATGGTGGTTCCTAGATTCTTCTTTGCCAGGATAGCATCGACGATACAAACCGGCTTGAGCTTCTCCAATGAAAGGGCTTGGGGGTCTGCAAGCAGGGGTACCATACCTTTTTGCATCACTACCATCGCCTCATCGACATCACGGCAACGCTTGGCTATGATGCCCTCCACTTTGGTGGCTCCACCGAACATGGCTTGAGCAAAACTGACAGTAGTACGGATCACAGTCGGCTTCTCTGTCTCAAGCACGACAACAGGAAATCCTGCCCTTATCAGGCGCATGATGACCCCTGTAGCCAAATCTCCTCCACCACGTACCACAACAAGGTCTTTTGCAAAATCACGAAGAGCTTTCCCTGTGCGTCCGTTCTTCTGCTTCATTATCTGGGCAAGTGTGCTCAAGGCAATTTCACTGGGGGTCTCTGTGCCGATATCAAGACCAATCGGGCAAAATATCCTCCCTCTCTGGCCGGAGGGTACGCTAATGCGCTCAAAAAGCATCTGTGCCTTCAACCTTGAACCTAGGATGCCTATGTATGGGGTAGGCCTGTGAAGCAGGTACTCCAAGGAATCCTGGTCAAAGGTATGCGAAGCGACCACCGTGTAGGTGAATCGATTTATGCTGATCTTCTGCAGCCCCTCACTGATGGTAGGAGCCACTACTATCTCCTTGGCAAAGGGGAAAAGTTCGTCTGTGGCATATTCGGCTCGCGTCTCCACCACTTGAAAGCCATATCCCAAGCTATGGGCCAGGCTTGCGATCGCTTGGTTGACATGCCCTCCTCCAATGAGCAGAAGGTTGGTGAGGGGGACGGGGAGGGTGAGGAAATGTTCGCATCCTGAAATCTCAATACGCTTGTCAAAACCCTCCTCGAGGCTCTTTTTTGCTTGGGATAAAAGATGTGCATCACTTCTGCCAAGACTCTGATGGGTGGAGGATAGTAAGAAGCGTGAACTTTTTCGCTCAAGGCTGAAGCCAAAGACAAAGGGGATGCTCTTGTGCTCCCACTCCTTGGCAACACCGAAGAAGGGCACCTCTTCTCTGTCATCCACTATCTGGATAAATAAAGAGACCTCGCCAGCTCCTTTTTTTGCTTCCTGGTCAACAGTAAAACTTACAATAAAGTCCTCACTCTTCCCCTTGATAGCTCTGCATGCTTCTTCGATGGCAAAAGCCTCCAACGCTCCACCTCCTATGGTGGCAGTAATGGCGCCGGTCTCCTCCACAAGCATGCTTCCCTGGTTTCTGGAAGCCGAACCGGTGGTGTTGAGGATGGTGACGAGGGCAAAGGGGGAGGAGGCCTCTTCAAGCTCGCCTGCCCGGTAAAACAGTGGTTTTTTCATGATGGGTTCCTATAGATGAGTTGGTTTGTCCGTATGTCGCCAAACCATATCGGAGATGAAAATGAAACAGAGAGAGCGAGGCTCCTGTATTCATCGATATCCTCTTGCCTGCTCTGATTACACAGAGCAAGCGTTTTCCCTTGCACCCGTTTCAGGATGCCCTCCTTGTGCTCAAACAGTTTCCTATAGGTAGCAAGGGTAATCGTCTCTTCAGAGAACTCGTTGAGGTAGTGTTCTGAACCAAAGCAGTTCTCACCAAAGGGTTTTCCTACAAGGCTTAGGGCGACCATGGCTATGGTGCCAGAGACGAACGAGGGAATTACAGGGTCACGATCTTCGTGAAGCTTGAGACCTCTGTTCATCGCTCCGTCTGCTTCAAGAAGGACTACATCATAGATGCCAAGCAAACGCTCCAGGTTCTCCAAGGGAGGGGCTACAGCCTTATGCGTCACATGTGCATAGAAAACCCGCTCGCCTTTGACTGGATGGTAGGAGAGGATCCTATCATCAAGAAAGTAGGTATCACACCCATACTCCCGATCTTTTGGAAGCATCAGTTTGGTAGTGGTGGATAGCAACACCCTCATCCCTTTCTCGGCATAGTGGTTGGCAAGCTTTACCATAGCCGTAGTCTTGCCCCCGCTGCCACTCAGGGCCAGACAGCGATGGGAATCCGAGAAATATAGCTCGATCTCTTCCAATAGATGTTCCATAAGATAATGGTACCACCTCTGTATTTGGCATGCAAGAAGGATTTC
>CAYSIH010000094.1:0-6838 GCA_964431005.1 uncultured Sphaerochaeta sp.
GTTGTTCGGCAGCTTCTTATTGCAGAGCAAGCAAGCTAAAGACCAAGGTAAAGAGAGCTACAGTCTCAACGATACCGATGACGATAAAGTAGTTGGCTGTTCCCTTTCCTGTCTCTGCCAAAGCATCACAGGCACAAGCACTGGTCTTACCCTGCATCCATGCAGAGAGTCCAATGGCCAATCCACCAAAGACTCCAACGCCAAGGGCGAGCATGGAGGAAGCACCTGCAGCGATAGCGGCAGCGATGAAGTTCATGAGCAGGAAGCCATAAATGGTCTGTGTCAGGGGAGCTCCTGCGAAAGCGACCATGATAAACGGAGCGGGCTTACCGTTTGCGTAACATTTCTTCCAGCCGCCGACTGCTGCCTGAGCTGCAACGCCTGCACCAAGACCGGAACCTAAAGCAGAAAGGGACAAGGCGCAAGCCAGTCCGATAAATTCCAAATTAGCCATGTTTTCTCCTTAGTTGTTCGTAAACAACGATTCAATTTTCTTGTACCGTCTGTGAGAACGGTTCATATGAGATTCCAGTCCACTCCATACCGAGCTGTCCGGAAAATTCCAAAAGATTCAGTCGTACACCATGTACCACTACAGAGAGCAGACCCATAACAAGGTTAAGGGAGTGCCCGATTACCAAAACCAAGATACCAGCTATTGCAGCAAAACCTGAGAGCATACCACCTGCCATGCTGTTGAAGCTCTGCGCGATTGCCACAGAAGCCATGCCAACTGCAAATAGTCGGATATAACTCATGATATTGGAAAAACAGCTTATGGTATTGAGAAATGTGGTGAAAAAGCCAGCCAACCCGGAAGTCAAACCCTTTACAAAGGGAATACCGGGGCCCTGAGCACCAAAAATCACTACCAGAACAAATCCAACTCCTACAGCTCCGCCAGCTAAAGCAAAATTCACGCTTTCTCCGACTACCAGCTGCAATACGATAAAGTAGAGCGCCAGGATATCTATCATCCAACCGATATCAGCAAACAAGCTCAAATCTTTCTTGGGTGCCTTATGCACAATATTCAGCACGCATGCCAAGGAAAGTTGTACTGTTCCAATGATGAAACAGAACTTCATTACCTGATTCTGGGCTGAGATGGCATCAAGACCAAAGAGTTCGGGATAGTTGGATATCGAAGGAATTACCAATTTTTGTAGGAATGGCATGGACTCCAGGATCATCTTCGAGCCAAACCACGTGCCTGTCAACGAACCCCAGACAACAGTAGCGAAGCCCAAAACATAGATGAGCAATACCATGGTATTGGCCTTCTTAGCCTTGAGATGCATACCTAAAGCACCAAGAAGGAATACCAGTCCGTACCCGGCATCGCCTATTATCATGGCGAAGAACAAGGTGAAGAAAAGCAAGAACCAGAGGCTGATGTCATTCTCCCTATAGCCAGGTACCGTACCCAGGATATCAAAGACCGGTTTGATGATCCCAGTCCCCTTTGCATATTTGACCTGTGTCGGAGGATCATCCTCTTCACTGGGGTCAACCATCAGATACCCCCACCCCTGGTTTGAGGCAAATGTACTGAATTCCTTTTCCAAAGGGGCAGGAAGGTAGCCTGTGATCCAAGAGAGGTCATCGCCACCATCGGAGGTTGAGCTTACCCGATCAAAGGTGAGTTCCTGCTCAGTGCGATCTATCCAGTACTGGTAAGCATCAAGATAGATACCACCTTCCTTGAGACTGGTGTTTATCTCAACGAGACGCTGCTTATCATACGCATTGCGCTCCTCAAGTGCAGACAGTCCCATCTCGGGGATGGTAAATCGGGTTGCGCCTACACTGCTTTCAAGCTCCTCGCCCACTACAGCTATCGCCTGCAGGGATCCAAGGGGAGCGAGTTCAATATAGGGAATTGCAGGATCTAACTCCTTCAGGTCCTTTTTGGAAAGAGTATAGAAAAAGAGGGAAACACCCTCTCTAGAGAGGGAAGCAATCTCATCAGGATCAAAATCACCCCAAGGACGCAATTGTTCGATCGTTGTATTGTCTTTGGCGACCTCTTCCTCAAGTTTTCCTCTTGTTTCAATCAGCTGTTGAAACCGTTCATGAAGTTCAATGAACACTTCTTCTGAAACACGTTTCTGAAGAGGTGTTTTCTTAGGATCAACAAGATCAAGGATGCTGCTTCGCACCTTGAAAAGAGCATCTTGCTCCTTCTTAAGGACCTCACTCTTCTCTGTGCGAACGGCCTCAGTGAAGATATGCATCACACCCTCTTTTCGCAGGGTCTTCAGCATGGATTTCTTATTGTGGGCCTGTACGATAACAGATACTTTTTTCATGGGAACAATCATATCAGGCCTCCTTTACCAGTTTTTTCTTTGCAATCTTTCCTCGGACAACAGCAGCAGTCTGCTGATCACCCAAGTAAATACCAATTTTTCGTATATTCTCTTTTGCTTCTGGAATCTTTACCTTTTCAAAAAGATTGACCCGTTGGCTGGTAGTCCTAAGCTCCTTGTTCAGCAGTTTAACCTGCTGTTCAAGGGTAGCGATGAGAGCATCAAAGCGAGAGACATCCCGCAAACTCTGCAACGCCTGATCAACCCACAGAGGATAATCATTCAAATCATAGGTGATGGGCTGGAAGGTAAGTTCCTTGAAAACAGGGATATTCACCCCTGCAATATTCCCAACTGCACGCTCTACCCTATCAATCTTGATGAGGTTATCCAAACTCAATTCGTCAGCAAAAACCGCATTCTCATGAAAGACTGCTATCCAGATCTGCATCGCCAGCACAAGTTGCTTCTGCTTGGCGCGCATCTCAGCAACCTCAGTCTCTATCTGGCGGATGACCATCTGCAACTGTTGTTTCTTCAGTTGCAAGGTCGGCAGATAGCGCTGAAACTGCTTAAGGCTATCCTTTTGCAGTTTCTGCTCATTCTTTGTCAGTTTGACGGCCATCGTTCCCCCTTAGTCAACCGATTTGTTCGGCCAACGGTTGAGAATCAGATCGCTACTCAATCCTGTCTCATTCGGTTCAAAACACTCTGCTAGAATTTCCCAACCCAAATCCAAGGCCTGTTCAAGTGGGATGTTGACACTCAGGTCCATCAGCTTATTCTCAAACAAGGTCCCGTACTTGAGCAATTTCTCGTCCCACTCAGTCATCATGAAGCCCATGGACTTCTTTTCCACTGACTCCTTGTATGAAGCGAATAGCTTGATCATACCGTCCATCAGGGCACGGTGGTCATCACGGGTATCCTTGTTGACCTGCTGCTTCAAGCGGGAAAGGGAACCAAAGGGTTCAATCCTTCCGCCCTTGAGGTAGTACTGACCTTCGGTGATATAGCCGGTATTGTCAGGGACTGGGTGGGTCACGTCATCACCGGGCATCGTAGTGACTGCAAGGATGGTCAAAGAACCTGCCCCCTCAAAGTCAACAGCCTTCTCATACCGGGAAGCCAAAGCACTATAGAGGTCTCCAGGGTATCCACGGTTGGAAGGAACCTGGTCCATGGTAATTGCCATCTCCTTCAAGGAGTCAGCAAAGTTAGTCATATCAGTAAGCAGGACCAACACTTTCTTACCATCGAGAGCAAACTTCTCTGCAACAGCTAGGGCCATATCAGGGACAAGAATGCACTCTACGGTAGGATCACTGGCGGTATGCACGAACATGATGGTTCGGCTCATTGCCCCACTCTTTTCCAAGGTGTCCTTGAAAAAGAGAAAGTCATCAAACTTCAGTCCCATGCCGCCGAGAATGATCAGGTCAACTTCAGCCTGCATGGCAATACGAGCCAGAAGCGGGTTGTAGGGCTCACCACTAACAGAGAAGATCGGAAGCTTCTGACTCTCAACTAGGGTGTTGAATACATCGATCATGGGAATACCGGTTCGGATCATATTCCGAGGTATGATTCTCATGGCAGGGTTAACTGCAGGCCCACCGATGTCGATCATGTTTTCGGTCAGGGAAGGACCGTTGTCACGAGGTTTTCCCGTGCCATCAAAAACACGTCCCATCAGATTGTCGCTGTAGGAGACGCGCATGGGGATTCCTAGGAAACGGATTTGGTCTCCAGTGGAGACACCCTGTCCGCCTGAAAATATCTGCAACGAGACCAAGTCTTGGTCGAGCTTGATGACGTTGGCATAACTGTCGCCATGACTGGTACTAACAATTGCCAAGTCGCCATTGCTGACCCCTTCTGCTCGTACTGTTATGACGTTTCCTACTATTGATTCTATTTTTGAATATACTTTTTGCATCATCTACCCCTTACATCAACTTCTCGGCAACTTCGTCAAACTTTACAAACTTGCCCTTATAGAGGGTCTTAATCTCCCCTTCTAACTGGGAAAACCTTTCACCATTGAATTCGACACCATTCCAATCAAGGAACTTCTGTCTGACTGTATTGAAGAAAGAGCGAACTTGTTTTTTATTTTCAAGTTCATATGTCGCTGCAAGGACAAGGAATAGGAGGTCAAACACATGGCGCTGTCTTTCAATAGGCACTGATGCATCCACAGCATCAAAAGAGTTTTGCTGCAGATAGCAAGCATCGATAAGTTCACTTTTCTGGTAGATGACATAGTCAGCGATGGAAGTCCCTTCCTCACCGACAACCTTCATCATCTGGTTGATCTCGCTGCCCCTGAACAGTATGGAACGGGCATACTCGACCTTATCAGATGCAATGATGCCAGTATACTTGGACCATGATCCTAAAATGTCGATTGCAGGATACTTACGTGCATCACTGCGTTCACGACTCAAGCCATGGAAAGCACCAACAACCTTCAGCGTCGCCTGAGTCACAGGCTCCTCAAAGTTACCTCCAGCGGGACTGACAGTCCCTCCGATGGTGACAGAACCTATCCTGCCGTCCTTAAGTTTTACCTTTCCAGCACGCTCGTAGAACTCTGCAATGCGGCTTTCAAGATAGGCGGGGAAAGCTTCTTCCCCGGGAATCTCCTCAAGGCGTCCACTCATCTCACGCATAGCCTGAGCCCACCTTGAAGTGGAGTCTGCAAGCAAGAGGATGTTCAAGCCCATCTGGCGATAGTATTCAGCAATGGTGACTGCGGTATAGACCGAGGCTTCCCGGCTAGCAACCGGCATGGATGAGGTGTTACAGATGATGATGGTTCTTTCCATCAGGGAACGGCCAGTCTTAGGGTCGGTCAGTTCAGGGAACTCCTTGAGGACTTCGACTACTTCACCCGCCCTTTCACCACAAGCGGCGATAATTACTATATCGACATCGGCATTTCGGCTGGTCATATGCTGCAAGACTGTCTTACCTGCACCAAAGGGGCCAGGGGTACAGTAGGTACCGCCCTTTGCAACAGGCAGGAAGGTATCAATGATCCTGATTTTCGTCACCAATGTCTCATCGGGGCGCAAGCGCTCCTCATAATTTTGGATGGCACGTTTGACTGGCCAGGTAAAGACCATGGTCAAGGAGCGTTTGTTGCCCTTGGGATCTTCAACTGTGGCAATCTCCTCTCGAACATTGTAGGTACCCTTCTTCTTGATGGAGGTCACTTTCCAGTCGACATCTGCAAAAGAGAAAGGAAGCATGATCTCATGGGTAAACAGCCCTTCAGGAACCGTACCGAAGGTATCGGCAGGCCTAAGCAGGTCTCCGACCTTCGCTGAGGGGGTAAATTCCCAATCCAAATTAGGAATGGGGTCCAGGTACACACCCCTTTGCAAGAAGAAACCACACTGTGCTGCCAGTTCAGGCAGGGGATTCTGCAAGCCATCATAAATCTGCTGTAACAATCCGGGTCCCAGCTCAACGCTGAGCATCTCGTGAGAGAACTCAACCTTGTCTCCAACACTGATGCCTTCAGTCATCTCAAATACCTGCAAGGAAGCGATATTCTTGTTGATCTTGATGACTTCACCCTTGAGCTTAACATCACCTAGGCAGATGTACCCAACCTCGTTCTTTGAGATGGCACTGTCAAACTCTACAGAAACCATATTGCCGTTGACGCCAATAACACGTCCACTTGTATTTGCCATATCCAACTCCACTACGTATTAGCTATTTCAGTCTGTAAATTAGAGAAGAGACGCTTGAATTCAGCGTTACCCTCCTCCTTAGTAAAGAGACTCTTGCGCTCCAGCAACTGCAGCTTTACAGCATAGCAGAGCAAAGCCTCCACATCGAAATAGTGTAAGGCTGAGATCTCATCAAGATAATTCCATTTTAGGGCAAGTAAGGAGAGCTCTGCTTCCAGGACATTCGCATTGGAAAGTGCCTGGCGCACAGTCTCTGCAATCCGAAATTCCTTTTCACCATCATTACGATATGCAGGGGAGGAAAGATTGAGTTTCTTACTCCGTTGGTCATTTAGCTCTTTCTTCAGCATAGAAGCAAACTGTTGCCACTTCTTAAGAAAAGGGTGAGAAGAGCCTCTGCCCGAAAGGGCAGATGCGATAGTCTGGTAATCACGAGCACTCACCTGATTCTTGCACTGCTCAAGGAAAGAGGCCGTATCAAAGGGACTCTGTCCATCGTAGCGCAACATCGGCAGCGTCGCTACCAGATAGTAATAGGAAGCCATCTCTGCTCCTTACTTCGCTTGTGCGAAGACAATTTCGGCAATGGCTGAGGAGAGGAAAGGTGCCATAAGGTTGGCGGTCTCCTCTGCACTGAAGTCGTAAAAACCCGATCCGTCTTTTTCTGCAATACGGAAGCCACTCTGAACCTTTTCCACGGCCTTAATTTCCAAGCCACCCTTGATCTTCTCGCTAAGATCACTCTTAAGGGAAGAGGCAAGCTTCTTGAAATCCTTCTCGCTAAGCTGGACTTCAGTTTTCTCACTTTCGGAGAGATCT
>CAYSIH010000095.1:0-6769 GCA_964431005.1 uncultured Sphaerochaeta sp.
TGTCGCGGAAAATGGAAATTCCAAGTCCACTATCAAAAACCTTGGTGGAAATGTTATTTTCACGCATTGCACGCAGGATCTCAGCTACATCAAATACAGCCTTGATCTCATCATCAGACTCTTTCCAAGTGTGGAAAAAATCATTGAGGTACATGTCCTCAGTCTTGAGAGTCTTTAACTCTTCAATCATTTTCTTAATAGTGGCATTATCCTTCATTCGCACTTTCCTCCGTAGTATTTCTGGGAAAAACCAGACATTGGCATCATAGCATGGCTATAATCCAATGTCTAGTTTATTTGTTGCGGTTTGTTGCAAAAGCGTTAAATCTTCCCAAGCTCCTTTAACATCTTCTCCCTAGAGAACGGCCATGAGCGCATCCAGACACCTGTAGCATCATGGATGGCAATGGCGATCGCCGGGGCAGCTCCATTGGTTGCAATTTCACTGATGGACTTTGCTCCATACGGACCCACCTCATCATTGATATCAATAAGGACGGCCTTAAAATCCTCAGGCATCTCACTGATCATCGGCACACCATAGTCGGTAAGATTAGCTGTAAGGCAAACACCCTTCTCGTCAATGATCATATCCTCATAGAGGGTGTGACCGATTGACTTGAGGGCAGCACCGTACATCTGTGTCAGAGCAAGTTCAGGGTTGATCGGAGTCCCTGCATCCTGCAAGGCATAGAACTTCTCTACCTTGATCTGACCAGTACGCACATTTACCGCTACCTGGGCAAAGTGGGCTCCATAGGGGATTGCGTTGTGGTTCGTCGTAAACGAAGCACGACCCATTACCTGACCCGAGCCTGTGCCGGTAAGGGCATCATGGCTGAGCTTTGCATAGGTGAGGCTTTTCTTAGTCTTGGTACTGTACACTTCCCCTGGTGCACGACAGATTAGATCCTCTGCCTTCTCACCCATCTGCTTTGCAGCTTCAGCAAGCAGGTTCTTTTTCAGGTCTTCTGCAGCATAGTAGGAAGCATTACCACTGAAGTAAGTTCCACTAGAAGCATAGGCACCGGTATCAAAAGTACAGGAGTCAGTGTCACCACTGATCACAGTAACCAGATCCATCGGAATGCAGAAAGCCTCACTGATCATCTTGGAGCTGATGGTATCCAGACCTGTACCCAGATCAGCACCACCGCTGAAAATCTGGAACGTGCCATCGGTGAGCAGCTTGGCCCAAGCGTTTGAGTGATCAAGACCAGGAAGGCCCGATCCCTGCTGGATCATGGAAAAGCCTTTACCGATCTTCCAATCAGCATTATCGGATTCTACCTTCTTTCCCCATTCAATCATGGCGGCACCCTGCACGAGTGCCTCTTCAAGGCCACAGGAACCGACAGGGACCACAGTACCCTCCCTACCTTCACCAAGGCCCTTGAGAATCTCCAGCATATAGCCAGGTTCTACCTTGTTCTTGAGGGCCATCTGGTAGTAGTCGATACCAAGCTTGTCAGCAAGTTCTGCCATACAGACCATCAGAGAGTAGGTACCCTTAGGGGCCCCATAGCCCTGATAGGCTCCTGTGGGCAGGATGTTGGTATAATAGGTAATGACGTCGAACTTCATGTTATCACACTTGAGCAAAGGCAGAGTCTTGGAACAGGCATTCATAGGAACGGTGAGACAGTGGTTGCCATAGGGCCCGGTGTTTGCACGAACGTCCATATAGACTGCTGTAAGGGTACCATCCTTCTTTGCTCCCATCTTCACCGTCATCCGCATTGGATGGCGAGTAGAGTTGGCGATGAATTCCTCTTCACGGGTGTTGCGGTAGTAGATCGGCTGCCCTGTGATCCAGGTTGCATAGCCGACCAGGTCCTCAACCAGGATATCCTGCTTGGAACCATATCCACCACCGACCTTCTCCTTGATGACATGAATCTTGTTTTCAGGGATTTCACATACCCAAGCGACGATACGCCTGACATGGAAAGGGACCTGAGTTGTAGCATGTACTACCAAGCGGCCATTGTCGATCTTTGCATAACAGAGGTGAGGCTCAAGGGGAGTACACTGGATCTGGCTGGTCTGGTAGGTCTGTTCAACTACAGCATCAGCTTCCTTAAAACCCTTCTCCACATCCCCTATCTGCCCATGGGCAGCACTAGCAACGTTTCGACGGATATCCCCGTGCAAGGGGAACTGATAGATGACCTTACCATCACGAGGATCGGCCTTCTTATTGTATTCGGCAAGATTATCTGGAGCCCCTACCTTATATTCGACTACTCCGTTCTGAACGATCGGAGCGCCCTCCTCCATTGCTTCCTCAACGGTGAAGATAGGCTTGAGAACCTCATATTCCACCTTGATTGCATCTCGGGCGGCAATAGCCTGCTCCATGGTGTCTGCTACAATGGCAGCAACCCTGTCACCGACATGCCTGACCTTCTCATTAAACAGACGCCTATCATGAGGACTTGGCTCGGGATTACCCTGGCCAGCCTGCATATAGGTTACTTGGGAACTGTTCTTATAGGTGAAGATCTCCACAACCCCTTCCATTTTCAGAGCTTCTTTTGTATCGATGCTCTTGATATAGGCATGGGCATAGGGGGAACGAAGGACTACCATGGTCTTGTAACCAGGAAGCACCCGATCCTCTACAAAGCTCTTCTCTCCTGCTACAAGCTGGGGACCGTCCACCTTGGACTTAGGCTTGCCCACATAGGTAAGATGATCGCGGAAGGTAGGAGATATGACTGTCTTGTAGGCGCCTGTGGCAAGCTTCTCCTTGGCAAGTTCAACAGCAAGATAGTAGTGTTCGTATCCAGCGTCACGGATGAAAATGCCAGAAAGTACTTCAGCGACCTGGGCCCTTGAAGGGTTCTTCTCTTTCTCAAGCAACCAGGTGAGCAACAAGGCAGCGGCCGGTGCGTTGTATGCGCTTTGGACAACTCCAGCGTCGATCATCGCCTGCTGAATTACACTGAGGTTGCGACTGTTGCCCAGGCTCTCTGCTGTACGGATGGTCGCTCCATCAGCTTGGAGAGCGAGCATCAGGTTTGCATAGACAGGCTTGTCATTGAAAATGATGGTGTCGCTTCCTGCAAACCCTTCACGATCATCACTGTCACGGACACTGATATAACCGAGTCTGACCAGCAAAGAACGTAGTGACTCGGCACCCTCAACTTGTGCCAAAAGTTTTTTATTGTTTATGGTAAGAGTTATCTGGTTCATTTTGCACCTCCACAAATGAAGTCGGAAAATAGTTGGGCTAATCCCTCACTAGCGATATATCGCTTGTAAGAGGAACTGCCGGTACTGTCGTCCTTCGCCTCAATAGCTTGTCCAACGGCAATCTGCACATCCTGTTTAGTGGTAAGCTCACCATTCTCAATAGCATTCTCAACGACAGAAAGCCTTTGCATGCCAATTCCCTTTACAGCAGCAAAAACACGTACGCGGTCGACGACCCCTTCACCGTTCTTGGTTGCCCCAAACCCTACTGTGACAGCAGCTTGGCTCTGCAAGGTATTTGCATATCGCAAAGATCCTACAAAACGGCTGTCCTTGGAGATAAGGAGGCCCAGCAACAGCGTGCCGCTGAACATGTTGTGATAGGCATGGTACTCTCGGATGGGAATATTATCCTCGTTGTAGGAAAGCTCTTCGGTGATGTTTGCGGTAAGGACCCTTGCACGGGAAGCGAGCAAGGCAGGTCCCAGATAGGAGTGGTCACTCAACATAGCCAAGTTGCCCCCAATGGTTGCCATGTTCCTCTTGGTGAATGAGCCGCAGTATAGGGCGGCATCCTTCAGCCACTGGGGAACAAGGTCAGAATCCACAAGATTTTGGAAGGTGACCATGCTGCCGATGCGAATTGTCTTGCCCTCATCGGTTATGGTATCCAGGCCAAGTTTCCCAAGACTTATGGCGGTCTTTGCATCAAGGGTGGAGTTCAATCGGTTTATCTCAGTCCCACCAGCATAAAACACACTTCTGGGATTGTTTCGTTTCATTTTGAGCGCATCCTCAGTATCTTTTGCAATAAGAAATTCCTGTATCATAATGCCTCCTTTCTGGCAGCCTTATCCATGAGCTTTGCGCTGATGGCATTTGCCTTGTCGGCAAGTTCTTGCTCGTCATATCCAACCAGCTGCCCCTGGTCTACTACAACCTTCCCATTGATTATCGTATAGGCGGTATTGTGATTGCTTCCACAAAAGATCAAACTTGCTACAGGGTCACTCTGACTTCCTGCATAGGGGATTGTCGAGACATCAAAAATAGCCATGTCTGCCGCCCAACCCTCATCAAGTCTTCCTACGTTACCGAAATTCAGCATCTTCGCGCCGTTCTCTGTTGCCATGGTAAAAGCCTGCTTGGCGGTAAGGCCATCAGATCCATAGTGGACACGCTGTAGCAACAGTGCCTGGCGTACCTCTGCAAGCATATCAGAGCTGTCATTGCTTGCACTGCCGTCAACGGCAATACCGACGTTGATGCCCATCTCCAACATCTCCTTCACACGGCAGATTCCACTGCCTAAGCGCATATTGGAAGAGGGACAATGAGCAATATGGGATCCTGTATCCCTAAGAATCTTGAGCTCGTCATCACTGAAGTGAATCCCATGGGCATAAAAGACATCAGAGCCGATAAGATTACACTCCTGCATCAGGGCAACAGGGGTAGTTCCGTACATCTCCTGACAGAAATCAGCCTCATCGGCAGTCTCACACAGGTGGGTATGGAGCCTGACACCATACTTGCGGGCAAGCTCTGCTGTCTTGGTCATCAGATCCTTGGTGACACTGAAAGGACTGCAAGGGGCAAGGGCTATCTTGTGCATGGCATCGGGGGCGCTGTCGTGATAGGTCTTTATGCACCGTTCACTATCGCTGAGGATCTCTTCTAGGGTCTGCACTACACTGTCGGGGGGAAGCCCTCCATCTTTCTGACTTAGGCTCATTGAGCCTCTGGTTGGGCTGAAGCGCATCCCAAGCTGATCTGCAGCCTTGAATTGCAGCCCCATAAGATCACCTTTGAAAGATCGGGGATAGAGGTAGTGATGATCGGTGGTCAGGGTACAGCCGGTTTTCATCAGCTCAGCCATGGCTAGCATGGAGGAGTAGTAGACAGCCTCATCATCGACATATTTC
Organism: uncultured Sphaerochaeta sp.; assembly: GCA_964431005.1. Classification (GTDB taxonomy): domain Bacteria; phylum Spirochaetota; class Spirochaetia; order Sphaerochaetales; family Sphaerochaetaceae; genus Sphaerochaeta. The sequence continues at coordinate 5,127 of CAYSIH010000095.1, forward strand.
CAAACGTCGTATAAAAACTTGAGCCAGTCAAAAAGCTTTGCATCCTGCACTGCCGGGTGATTGCGCGTCAATGTCTGGTAAAAATGGTGATGCGTATTTACTAGGCCTGGTATGACCACATGGTGCGAACAGTCGATGACCCTCACACCCTTTTCAGCTACAAGACCACCCTTAGGTGCAATCTTGGCTACCTTGTTGCCTACAATCAAAAGATCGGCACCTGTATATGCCTCTTTGTCAAAACTGGTCTGTAAGCAGAAAATGTTCTTAAGTAACAGCGAATCCTTCATAGGTTCTCCTACACGATGACTTCACTTTGGATAATTCTGACACTTCTAGCATCCAAAAGATGAAGTCCGTCCAAACTCCGGCATCGCAAGCTGTCCTGTGACAGCAAGGAAGGTGAGAAGCAGAATGTACAAGGATGCACCAGGCTTCCCAAGTGTTGTTGCATCCAAGGTGGGGCAGCTCACCCCTCGAGAGAAAAAATCCACAGCACAGGCAAGGCCACTTGGCAACTTAGGAGCAGAAACGCCCTCAGAGTTGCCTAAAGGCTTTTTGGATGTACTGTCAGGTGGTATGGGACGAGGGATTAGTATCCTGATCCCTACGCCTGTAGCAACTGGCTTTCCAACAGACAAAAGAGCCATCTTTGGATCTCCTATCATCGGAATACCACCGTCCATCCTCTGTTAAAAAATAGCATGGGTATCCGAATAGTCAAAACAGCCACGAGGCATCACACCCCGTGGCTATTAGTATACCATATCAGTTACTCAAAATAAACCATTTGATTTATTTCTTCTCAAGTGAATATGGAAGCATTGCGTAGAAGGCAGCACAGATTTCCAAGTCATCAACACGAGTGATCTCGTTGGGAGCATGTGCCTGTGATTCATCACCAGGGCCAAAGCCAATGGCAGGAATCTTGTGTCTTCCGGTGGTTGCAACCAAGTTGGTGGAGAAAGTCCACTTGTCAACTACAGGCTTCTTACCGAAAAGATCCTTATATCCTGCAACACCAGCAACTACCAAAGGATGGTCTTCGTCAATCTTCCAAGTTGGGAAGTAGAGCTCCTGAGAGTACTCCTTCTTGGTCCAACCGATCTTCTCGTAATCAGGCATCTCAACGATGATTTCTTCAGGAGCATCACCGGTTGCCTTGGAGATGTAATCGCGTACCTGGCCCATGGCAAGTTCTGCGTCCTCACCCCATGTCAGGCGGCGGTCAAGATAGAGCATGGCGTAGTCAGCAACTGCACACTGACTTGGTCCCTTGACGTCCATCTGGCTGACAGTGATGGTTCCCTTTCCAAGGAACTTCTCTTCATCTGGAAGCAGGTCCTTGTTCAACTGCTCAATGGCAAGAGCTGCCTTTGCTGCCTTATACGCTGCACTGACGCCTCTTTCAGGAGCACTTCCGTGACAGGAGATACCCTTAAGGATAACTCTGATCTCCATGCGTCCGCGGTGTCCGCGATAGAGCCGACAGCTGGTGGGCTCGGTGGAGACAACCAAGTCTGGCTTGAAATTTTCTTCTTCAATGAGATACTTCCAGCACATGCCGTCACAGTCCTCTTCCATTACAGTAAAGGTAAAGTAGACAGTGTACTCACCACCATAGCCGAGTTCCTTAAGGATTC
>CAYSIH010000096.1:0-6755 GCA_964431005.1 uncultured Sphaerochaeta sp.
GGTAGTTCGGTAAATTTCATGAATCTATATATCGCCTTTATAAGAATTTGAAAACTGGGATTTCAGAAGGGTCAACCAGTGGGGACCCCACTAGAGAACGATAAAGCAAATATACACAATTGTCCACCTCTCCAATGGAAGGGGACCGATGCCAAGGCTTGCCTTGTGCCATTGAAAACGGCAAAAAATACTTTTTGTGTGAGGGGCTATGAACAACAGCATCCCCAATAACGAAAAGAAAAAGCAGGAATCCTCAGCCTTATTTCGTTCTAGCACCTTTGGGCGGATATTCCCCCCTTGTGCGATAAGATACGAAACAATGCTCCAGTCAAATCTCCCATTTAGGTAAGCCCCATAATGAGAATAAAGGGGTTAGAATTGGGTGCATACCTAATAAAATAAAGGGACCAACGTCTTTCCAAATGCCTCGACTAGCCCTCAAGTTCCCAAGACCGCACTAAGGCACTGATGGCATTGGTACGGTCAAAGGGAGGGCTGAAAGCCTGGCCATCAAGAGAGGCCAGAGGCATTGCCGCCATGCTGGTAGCTGAAATGAACAGTTCATCATAAAGACCTGCATGCAGGTCCTTTGCAAGCGGAGCTTCAAAGACCACCTTGATACCCAAAATGGTCGCAGCCTGGATAATGCGATCGCGTGTAACCCCCAAAAGCACCTCATCATCCTTGGCCGTATAGAGCTTGCCATCGGCGAAGGCAAAGAAATTGCTTCTTGTCCCTTCCAGGGCTTGGCCTTTACGGTCTATAAGCAGGGCTTCAAACCCACCACTAGCTCGAGCCTTCTCCAGCGCCATATAGTTGAGCAAGAGGTTTCCTGTCTTGCACGAAGGCATCAGGCGCTCCCCTTCATAGGTGATGGCACCCACCCCATGGGTATAGTGACTCTCAGGATAGGTCAGCAGGGGGGAAGCTGTAACAAAACAGAGCGGCTCCTTTCCCCCTACCAAAAGGATTCTCACCGAGGCCTCCTCCAACAGGTCCACCCTGATGAGCTCATGGACCCAACGGGTTATTTCCTCCTGGGTAAACGAGTGTACCAAGCCTATTCCCTTACACGAGTTCTCGAGCCTAATGAGGTGGTCCTCAAGGTGTACAGGATGAGCCTCCACCACCCTAATGGATTCATAGGTGGAGAATCCAAACTGGACCTCTCTATTTGTTATCGGGAGGCATGCCTCTTCCTCCAAAATTATCTTTCCGTTACGTATTGCGTGCTCTCTTACCATCGAATAACCTTCTTTATCAGTATCGTATCTCTATCTTAGGGAATCTTGAGCAACTCCCGTGGCTTGCTCCCATTGGGAGGCCCCACATAGCCCCGCTCTTCCATCAGTTCGATCAGGCGAGCTGCCCTGTTATACCCAATCTTCAGCCTTCTCTGCAAGTATGAGGCAGAGGCACTCTTGCGTTCGACCACGATCGCAAGAGCCTCTTCCAACAGGGATTCATCGTCATTGCTGTCAGAGCTATCAAATCCATTGCCACTTGCAACAGGCTCGTCATCCTCAAAGAATGAGTCGTCAATGAAATCAGCAATGCCTTGTTTAGAAGCAAACTGTACGACCTGTTCGACTTCCTTGTCGCTGAGGAAGGCCCCTTGGATTCGTTCAGGTGTAGGATCACTGCTGGCAAGATAGAGCATATCACCGCGACCTAGCAACTTCTCAGCCCCACCCTCATCGATGATGATGCGGCTGTCGGTGGTGCTGGTCACTGCAAAGGCGATCCTGGTAGGGATGTTTGTCTTGATCACACCGGTGATGACATCGACACTAGGCCTTTGGGTGGCTAGCACCAGATGGATACCAACTGCACGGCTCATAGCCGCAAGGCGTGAGACCTTGTTCTCCAGTTCCTTGCCAACCGTATGCATAAGGTCGGCAAACTCGTCGATCACAACTACGATATACGGAAGCTTCTCCCGTGCAAGACGCTCCTCCACAATCTTCTGATTGTACCCCAGAATATTTCTAGCGTTGATGCCTTGCAGCAACCGATACCTTCGGTCCATCTCGTACAGGCAGAAATCGAAGGCCTTAAGAGTCTTTTTAGGATCATGAATTACCGGAGTGAGCAGATGAGGAATGCCGTTGTAGATGCTCAGTTCAACAATCTTCGGATCCACAAGGATAAGGCGCACCTCCTTAGGACTTCTCCTGTAGAGTATCGAGCAGATCATGGAGTTTACACAGACACTCTTTCCGCTACCGGTGGAACCGGCAATAAGCAGGTGTGGGGATGAACTCACATCCATGACGATAGGCTCTCCCATGAGGTTCTTTCCCAGCACCATGGGAATATTGAACTGTCGGCTTTCCATAGCCGGAAGCATCTCCTTAAATCCGATGATATCACGCTTTTTGTTTGGAATCTCAATACCCACAGCTGACTTGCCCGGAATGGGGGCTACTATACGTACCTGCTTGGCGGCAAGGGCCATTGCAATATTATCAGCAAGGTTGACGATCGTATTGACCCGCACTCCAGGGGCAGGAAGGATTTCAAGCATGGTGACAGTCGGGCCCCTTACAATGTTGGTGAGTTCGACATGCACATTGAACTGCTCCAAAGTGGCAACAAGGATCCTGCCTCGCTCAAGTGTCTCTTCGTTTATCTCATTGCCTATCTTGGGGTAGGTGACCAAAATTGACTCAGGAGGGTATTGGTATGTGATCCGGCTCCGGTTGATGAGGGCGCTGCCGCTACCTTCGGTTACCACCAGGCCCCCTACTCCGCTTGCAACTTCAAGGGCATCCTCTTCATCAGAAAGCTCAACGGGGACAGGAGCATCTTCACTGGAGCCCCCATTGATGGGTCTGGCTGTACTTTGGGGAGCAAATGTACTGATACCCTGCTTAGGGCTAGGAGTCGGTTCGGCCACAGGCTTAGCTGTTTCTGGGACAGGTTCTGTCTGCTCCGCCTCAAAGCGGGGAGGACGCACTGAAAGAATCCTCTCTCTGATCCGTAAGGGTTGGTCCTCATCTTTTTTTTGGGGCATCCTTACCCCCAAGGCAACAGCTTCAAGGCCACGGCTCTTCTCTTTTGTGGCAACTGCTTCTGCAAGCAGCCCCTTGGCTTTCCCTGTAGGTTCAGGCTTCGGCTCCACAGGGGAGGAGGGGCCCTTGCCTACCGCTTCCAAAGCACCTTGTAAAAAGCCTGAGAGCTTTCCCACAGGCTTCTTTACAGGCGCTTCTTCTTGCTTTTCCTCTACTATCGCACCTTTCTTTTCCGCTTCGCGCTTCTCTTTTAGTTCACGCTGTTTCATCTCAAGATAGGAAATCCCCTTATTGCGGTCCCTCTCGCCCTTGATGGTCTCCAAAGCTCCCACACTGACTATGCCGACATCAGAAGCAGGTTGTTCCTCAACATCCAGGATGTGTTGGCCTTTGGGCCTTCTGTCCCGCTTCTTGTGCAGGTTACTGAGGGTCGGGACCTCAACGATAGGAGGAAATGATACCTGCTCATCACTCAGAATGTCCGCTTCCGGCTCAACAGGCTCCTTCTCCAAGACAACGCTTTCCTCTTCGTCTTGAATTTTGCGCTGCGCTTTTTCAAATTTCTTGCGTCCACGCTTGAACTTCAGCCTCTGCCATTTGGAAAGGGCCCCTAGATCGATGGCCTCTCCGCTATTGGCCCTATCGAGCAACAAGTCAAATGCTTCTTTTTTCTGATACCGGCGATCAAGGCCATCGCCTACAAGCGTGAGGACAACAAACAGTGCCATCTCCACCAGAAATGCCACGACCACCCTTAGGGATGCCAAACGAGGGTCAGCATCAAAGGAGTAAAGAAGGGACTGTAAAAAGTGTGGACGGGGACTCTGTTGCAACATGTGGGCAAGCACCAGCAAGGTATAGAACATGATGGCTGAAAGAGGGATGAAGACAAACGAGAAGGCTCTCTTGTTCCTGAAGGAGAAACACATCCCACCCCACAGAAAGAGCATGCCAACAAAGGGGATAAGGCCCAAGGGGGAGTCAGAGGCGGAAAATCCCAAGCCATGCGATAGCAGGGTAAGCATGTTCCCTACAAATGGGGGCGGCATTCCCAATTGAGTGGATGCTACAGCAAATGCAAGCATCAATCCAACAAGACATAGGACTATTCCGCCTACCACTATATATTTGTTCGTACCTTTTTTCACAACCTTCTCCTCATAGCTTACTAACACCACACTCCGCAAGAGGTATCATTTTTTCTTTAGCAGGCAGAGCATCCTCTCAGCCTCCAGGTGCGGAACATCGAGTGAGACCTCCCTAGTGACCCATCTGCTGGTGCACATGGAGCGGACTTTTTCCAGTTCCTCGTGCAAAGCCCCAGATTGCCCCTTATAGGCACAGACCACCCCATCGGAGGATAGGATGGGCTCGACAAGATCTAGGATATCATACAATGGGCGAAATGCCCTGAAGGTTATCAGATCAAAAGCACGGTCAACTTCCTTCAGGTCCCTATCAAGGACTTCCACCCTCTCACCCAGGCGACAGATGGCCAGGGCATTGCGCAAAAACCCCACGCGCCTGCCCATACGCTCCACCAAAGTGAAGCTATGGTCCTGCAGGGCAATGGCCAAGGGGATGCCGGGAAGCCCTGCCCCCGAGCCCAGGTCTGCAACCTTGGCACCAGTGGCCAAAAGGTCCTTCATCACAGGCACAGAGCTGAGACTGTCGATGATGTGCTTGGTTATCAAGTCGTCTCCTTGGGCTCCTACCAGCTTGTAGGTGGGGTTCCAGAGCTCCAGTTCAGCTATATAGGCATTGAGCTGAACCATCTGTGTGCTGTCAAACACAATACCAAGACTCTCAAGCGAGGAAGCAATAAGGGCATCGTACTTACCCATTTCTGCCCCCCTTATCCACATGGACTATAAGGATGGCGATGTCACCATTGCGCACCCCGCTGATCCTCGTGGCCTGCCCCACCGAGTGGGGACGTATCTTCTTCAGTTTTTCCCGTGATTCGGTGCTAAGGCCGTCTAGGGCATCATAGTCGAATCCTGAGGGAATCTCCAGGCTCTCAAGCTTCTCAAACCGGGATACCTGGCGATCTTGGCGGTTGATATACCCTGCATACTTTACTTCAAGTTCAACCTGATAACGGATAGGCTCTTCAAATTGGGCGAGCTCAGAGATGACCTCCTGTAGGTGACCCATGGTCACTTCAGGCATCTTCAAAGCTTCTACGGCACTTTTTTGCCCATATCGCCTCTTGCCAAGCAGGTCCTTGACCGCTTCGATCTTCTCCAGCTTGGCCGTGAGGCGTAAGAGGTTTTCCTCTGTCTGCAGTCCCACATCATAGCCCTTCTGAGTCAAGCGCTGGTCACAGCTGTCATGGCGCAGGTTCAGTCGGTACTCAGCACGCGAGGTAAACATCCTGTAAGGCTCCTCGGTGCCCAACGTCACCAGGTCATCGATAAGGACACCGGTATACGCCTCATTGCGGGCGAGGATGAGGGGCTTTTCGCCCTTGAGCTTCTGGGCGGCATTGATGCCGGCCATAAGGCCCTGGCATGCAGCCTCCTCATAGCCACTGGTGCCGTTGGTCTGCCCTGCAATGAAGAGGTTTTGGACATGCATGCTCTCAAGGGAAGGGAAAAGGTTCAATGGATCGATATAGTCGTACTCCACTGCGTAGCCCGGGCGCATGATCTGGGCCTCTTCCAACCCTGCAATACTATGGATGAAGTCCCACTGGACATCTTCAGGCAGCGACGATGATATCCCATTGAGATACATCTCCTCGGTGCCCACCCCCTCAGGTTCCACAAATATCTGATGGTGATCACGATCGGGGAATCGAACCACCTTGTCCTCTATGGATGGGCAGTAGCGGGGCCCGAGTCCTACAATCTTCCCTCCATACAGGGGAGATCTATGGATATTCTTTGCTATTATCTTGTGTGTCTCTGCATTGGTCCAAGTGATATGACAGGGAACCATGGGGCGGTCAACACTATCGTAGTCAAAACTGAAGGGCATGAGGATGGGATCCCCATCCTGAATCTCCATCTTGGAGAAGTCCAGGGAGGAGGAACGCACCCTTGCAGGGGTCCCTGTCTTCATCCTTCCTACAGGAAAGCCCTTCTTGCGCAAAGCATCACCTAAGCCCATGGCTGAAGGTTCATCCAGCCTTCCATTGGGCGCATCATACTCACCGATGAAAATCCTTCCGTCCATAAAGGTGCCTGTCGTCAGGACGACGACCTGTGCCGATATGCTGTGCCCTCGTTCGGTTTTGACACCAACGATGCGTTTGCCCTCCTTATCCAGGAGGATATCCACAACGGTATCCATGAAAAGGGCAAGGTTCGATTGTGCTTCCAGGGTCTCTTTTGCAAGGCGGGCGTAGGTGAACTTGTCAGCCTGAGCTCGCGGAGCCTGCACGGCAGGACCGCGCCTGCGGTTGAGAATCCTGTACTGGATCATGGAGTGATCTATCAAATGTGCCATCTCGCCACCGAGGGCATCCACTTCCCGCACGATGTTACCCTTGGAAAGGCCTCCGATCGCGGGGTTGCATGAGAGCCTGCCGATAGAGTCGAGATTCTGTGTTATCAAAAGGGTCTTGTACCCTATTCTTGCCAAGGCGAGACACGCTTCAATTCCAGCGTGCCCTCCCCCGACTACTATTGCTTCGTAATCCATCTTACTTCCCTACGCAGAAACCGCTGAATATCTTCGTAAGGATATCCGCGGGGGTGACCTCCCCGGTTAGTTCTCCGAGGTTCTGCATCGCCT
>CAYSIH010000097.1:0-6752 GCA_964431005.1 uncultured Sphaerochaeta sp.
AGCACCTGGCTGATGACAAGTTTCTTTCCAAACACAATGGAAGAGCCTGCACTGATACCAACAATGAAGACAGCCATCATGGTATAGGCATGATGGATGGGGAGAATTGCATAAAAGACATCGGTGGAGAGAACCTCCATATTGGCTTGTGACAGGTAAGCATCAGCGACCAGATTGCTATGACTGAGCATGACACCCTTGGGAGTCCCGGTGGTACCACTGGTAAAAAGGATGGCTGCAGTATCAGAGGCTTTGGCCTCAGTACGCTTATGCTCCGTCTTCTCCTGCGCATCAAGGATGAAGGTGTAATCTTCGGTTGGTTCCAAGCTGATCCGCCCGGAAATTCCCAACTTGTTCTCCTTATCAAAATCCTCCAGGCGCTCAAGATCAGCAAACATATATTTTACGTCCGCAAAACCCATGAGCTTGCTCATATCCTTGTTGTTGAGGGTGTTGTCCAACGGGACTACGATAGCACCGGCATCGAGGATGGCCAGATATGCAATGGCCCATTCGGGGCTATTCTTACCGATGACGGCAATCTTATCCCCCGATTTCACTCCTTTGGAGAGCATATAATTAGCAAGACCTTTTATATAGGTTTGTACTTCTGTATAGGTGAAAGACTCTTGTTTAGGCACAAAAGCCGAAAAACACTTGTTATCTGGATATCTGCTAACAGAGATGTCAAACATCTGGCTAACAGTAGGCCACTCTCCGGTAAAAACCTTACCACGATACTCGTCTAAAAAATCCCAAGGCTTTGGAGCAGTACTCTTGTTTGCCATACGCGTAACTCCTTAACAGCTATTTGCCGTCTTATCTCTATACTATAGGCACAAGTATTTTAAAAAATCAAGGTTTTCGTGACACAATTTCATATTACGTAATTTTGTAATGTGTTTAATGTATCATATTATCCCAACAATTTGATATCTTTGACAAGTTGCTCCAAAGGCGGGGTAAAGAACTTATCCTTATGGAAGACAAGCGAGAACATCCTTGCAAAACTCACTCCCCGTATTGTCACTTCGCGAAGTACCCCTTTTGCAAGATCGGGGGCAACCAACCGCCGGGAGATGACTGTCAGACCCTGAGCACTATGCACAGCACTTAGGATAGCATCGCTTGAGTGACAGATCCATTTCTCCCTGATCGTGACCCCCTTCTCCTCCAGGAGTTTGACAAACATGTTTCGCGTACCGCTACCCTTCTCACGCAAGATAAAGGGCAGGCTCTCAAGATCGTGAATATCAACCTCTGAGGGAAGAGGAAAATCCTTTGCTGCGACCAGGACCAAGGAGTCGGGAAGGACAGCCTCTGCTACCAAGGAAGGGTGACGAACTTCTCCTTCCACCAAGGCGATATCCAACTGGCTTTCAGCAAGCAAAGCCTCGATGGTCTCCGTATTATCAACATACACCTCTACACTGATACGAGGGTTCTCCTTTTCAAAGCGAGAAACGACCTCACCCATAATGCTGCTGCCAACGGTTATGGTGGCACCTATGCGTAGTACCACAGGTAGTGAAAAAGCTCCCAAATTAGCATCAACTTCATCATACAGGGCCAGAATGTTTTGGGCATAGGAGTTCAGATACCTGCCATCGTCAGTTAGGTACAACTTTCTTGAAAGCCGCTCAAAAAGTCGCACACCATATTCACGCTCGATGCTGGCAATGACCTGGCTTACCGTCGGCTGAGCACAGCCTAGAAGATCAGCACTCTCGCTCATGGAGAGCGTCTTGGCAACTTGGGTGAATATCGTAAGGTCTCGCAGGGTCATGATCGCTCCTTATATAGTCTTTTACCTATGAGTAACATACTAAACATATTATTTACTATATACATAAAAGTTCGCATACTGCAACCGGTTTGAGGAGGAAGCGATGCAACTATCACCAAAAGTCATACAGAGCCTGAAAGCAGAAGGGTTTTTACACAATAGGGGAACCGAAAGCTTTTCAGCAAGGATCATACCAATCGGAGGATCTCTCACAGCAGAGCAGACCATAGCCGTCGGTAAGGCAGCGAAAATGTTTGGAGGGTCAAAGGTCAGTTTCACCAGCCGCATGACTGTTGAACTTCCCCAGATCCCCTACACCCAGATAGACTCATTCAAGCAATTCATCCACGATGCGGGGCTTACAACCGGCGGTACAGGGGCAAAGGTCCGTCCTGTAACCAGCTGCAAAGGCAGTACGTGTGTCTTCGGACTCTACGACACCAATGCACTGAATCTTGCCATCCATACCAGGTTCTACGAAGGGTATCGCTCTGTCAGCCTGCCGCACAAGTTCAAGATAGGAGCTGGGGGATGCCCGAACAACTGCATCAAGGTTAACCTCAACGACTTTGGCATTGTAGGACAGAGAGTCCCTTTGCTGGATACAACCCTCTGCAGGGGTTGCACTCTCTGCAATGCCCAAAAGAGCTGTCCCATCAAGGCCATCAGTCGAGAAGGATCAGAACTGCCTTGCATAGACACCTCCTCCTGTAATAACTGCGCCCGATGCATCAAAGCCTGTCCCTTTGGAGCCATTATCGGGGAAGAGACACGCTTCAAGATATTTCTGGGAGGACGTTGGGGCAAGCAGATACGCATAGGCACTCCTATGAAAGGGCTCTTCAACGAGGAGGAGGTTCTCTCCCTGATAGAGAAGTCCCTCTTGCTCTTTAAGGATGAAGGGATGCAAGGGGAGCGCTTTGCCTCACTTATCGAACGGTTAGGGATGGCTGAGGTGGAACTGAGGCTTTTGTCCGATGACCTGCTCCTACGCAAAGAGGAGATACTCAACCATGCCTCGTAAAAAGAAGCAGGACCAGCTTCGACTTGCCTTCATTCTCATCGCCCTTTGCATCCTGCTTGCAGCAGGGTGCAAAGGCGAGAGCCTTCAACCGAATCAGCTCGGAAGCAAAGCGACTACCCCTTTTCAGTTCATCGACGCCCTGGGCAGGGAAATCAACCTTCCAGAAAGCCCCAAAAGAGTGGTTGCCCTCACTGCTTCCTTTGCTGAGACATGGCTTCTGGGCGGAGGGACCTTAGTCGGGGTTACTTCCGATGCCCACGAGCGAGAGACATTCACCCTTGATAAGGAGACACGGACCATCGGGACCATAAAGGATCCCAACAGCGAAGTCATCATCGCCCTTGAGCCGGATTTTATCATCCTCTCACAGGATATCCCCTCCCACTTGGCCCTCTCATCCCTGTTTACCGCGTGTGCAATACCCCACGCCTACTTTCATGTGGAAACGATGGAGGACTACCTCTTAATGCTAAAGATTTGTACCACCCTTACATCCAATGAGGATCTCTATGAGAAACATGGCCTTGATGTGCAAAAAAGCATTGACCAAACACTTAGCCAACATATCTCAAAGGGGGGGACCTACCTTTTGCTCCGTTCATACTCTACCAAGGTCAGGGCCAAGGGAGGAGATGTCATGGTAGCTAGGATGCTCAGTGAATTCGGACTTACCAATCTTACCGACGTGTATCCTTCGCTGCTTGAGGAGCTGAGTATGGAGACCATTATAACTGAAGACCCTTCCTACATATTTGTCGTTCCCATGGGGGACGAGCGGGCGGCAAAGGCCACAATGGACCAGATGCTCAAGAGCAACCCAGCCTTTGCCTCTCTGGAGGCAGTACAAAATGGGCGCTACCACCTGCTTCCCAAGGATCTGTTTCACTACAAAAGCAATAACCGATGGGGGGAAAGCTATGCCTATCTTGCAAAGCTCCTCACCCAATAGGAGGAAAGCGGCTGCCCTGCTTCCTCTGCTGATTTTTTTGGTAGCCTTCCTATTCTGTCTCAGCCTCACTATCGGAGCAACACGCATAGAGAGCAAAAGCCTGATTCCCATCGTGCTAGGAGGGGATACCCTCAGTCCGGCCTACAGGATAGTGCGTTTCATCCGCCTCCCCAGAACCCTTGCTGCCCTCGTATGCGGCATGGCCCTAGCCCTATCCGGTGCCCTCCTGCAGAAGGTGCTGCACAATCCCCTTGCCGGTCCTTCCATCATAGGGGTCAACTCAGGCTCCGGCCTCTTCGCCCTTCTTGCTTCCGCCTTCTTCCCCCATATGGTTGGGTTGGGTCCACCAATTGCCTTTTTGGGTGCACTGGGTTCGAGTGTATTGGTATTTGCCTTGGCAAGGCGATCGGGCTCGACCCGCCTTACCATCATCCTTGCCGGTGTTGCAGTCTCCTCCCTGTTGGGCTCCTGCACCGATGCCCTGCTTACCTTTAGGCCGGACACCCAGATGGGAAGGCTGGACTTTCTCATCGGATCGTTTGCGCATGTCCCTTTCACCCAGATAGTAAGAACCTCCCCCTATATCATTGGGGCGATTATCCTCGCACTTCTCTTAGGAAAGGATCTGAACATCCTCGCCCTCGGTGATGAGGTTGCACTCTCCTTGGGCCTTGAGGTTGGAAGGGTTCGTTTCTTTGCCCTGATGCTTGCCTCACTACTGAGCGCGAGTGTGGTCAGCATGTGCGGGCTCATCGGGTTCGTAGGACTGGTTGTTCCTCACATGGTACGCTCTCTCATCGGTGAAGACTCCCCTCTTTTCCTTCTTTTTACGCTCCTCTTTGGATCGATAATCACCTTGGGGTGTGACCTTTTGGCAAGGACCCTCTTCACCCCCTATGAACTGCCTGTAGGGATAGTGCTCTCCTTTCTGGGCAGTCCCTTCTTTCTTTACCTGATATTCAGACGAAAAAGGATGACCCGCCATGCTTGAACTGAAAAATCTTACTGTAGGATACAGAGACCGACCGGTGGTAAAGGATGTCACTCTCTCTTTTGGAGCAGGTGAGATAACCACCATCATAGGAAAGAATGGAGAGGGAAAATCCACACTGCTCAAGACTGCCTGCTCCCTGCTTAGAAGCGTATCGGGAAACGTGATGCTGGAAGGCAGAGACCAGCAGGAGTATACCCGCAAAGAGTGGGCAAAAAAAGTAGCTTTTCTGAGCCAGAACCATTTCGATTCCAACAGCACGGTCCACACCCTGGTCACCCATGGCAGGTACCCCCACTTGGGGTTTTCAAAAAGTATGGATGAGACTGACCTCTTGTTGGTGGAAAAGGCAATACGGACGATGGGGCTGGAAGCTCTGGTGGATAGGAGCTTGAGCACAATTAGCGGAGGAGAGAAGCAGAAGGCGTATCTTGCCATGGCTCTTGCCCAAGACACACCCTACATCGCGTTGGACGAACCGGCAACCTATCTGGACCTATCTGTCCAAAAGGAGATACTCAGGTTGCTAAAAAGACTCAAAAGCCAAGGCAAGTGCATCATAGCGGTGATGCATGACCTTGGATCTGCTTTGGAGATTTCCGATCATATCTGCTTGTTGGATGGGGGTGAGGTCGTCGCATACGCAACACCGGAGGAGTTGGTCAAATCAGGCCTCATCGAACAGGTCTTTGGTGTGGGATGCGTACAGGTGCCTGGTAAAAGAGGCCCGCTCTACCTGTTTACCTAGAGGAGGAAGATCTCCCTATCAATGAAAAGATCGACCAGAACAGGATCGAACTGGGCACCGCTACAGAGCTTCAGCTCCTCAACAGCAAACTCAGTAGGCAGGGCAGAGCGATAGGCCCGATTGGTGGTCATTGCATCAAACGCATCTGCAAGGGATACGATACGGACATCAAGGGGGATCTCCTCCCCTTTCAGGCCATCAGGATACCCTTTGCCATCCATTCGTTCATGATGGCTTCGGATGATGGGACGATAGGCTTGGAACAGTTCGATATGCTTGATAATCCGCTCACCAGCCACCGGGTGTTCCCGTATGAGGGTATACTCAGTTTTTGACAGAGGAGAAGGCTTGTTCAGAACCTCTTCTGGTATTCCAATCTTCCCGATATCATGCAACAAGGATCCTCCCTCAAGGGTATGCATCTGCTCATCGGAAAAATTGAGGGCTCGTCCCATAGCCAAAGCTATGTTGCGAACACGGCTACAATGCCCTTTGGTATAGGGGTCCTTCTGTTCAATAGTCTCAGTAAACGCTTCAAGGGTTGCCAGAGTGGCACTCTTAAGGGCAACAAGGGCACTCTGAAGCTGGATTTCCAACTCTTTCTGCAGGGCAAGCGAGTGGTCCTTTTGGGCCTCCTCATCCTTTCTGAGGGCTATAGCATTCAGCACGCGCGAAACACTTTCCACCAGCACCTCGCGATGGACAGGCTTGGCAAGGTAATCACTGGCGCCTAGGCGGATAGCCTTCATGCCGGTATCGAGATCATTGAATGCGGTGAGCATGATAACAGGTATGTGTGGATAGGTACGTCGGATGATCTCAAGGACCTGCATACCAGAAAGTCCAGGCATCTTGATATCCAAAAGCACCAAGTCAACTGTGGATGAGCTCAACCTAAGGGTAGAGAGTAACTCTTCCCCGTTTGAGCATATGGTAACCTGGTATCCTTCTTTTCGCAGTAATATCTGCAAGACCTTACGGATTGCCTGATCATCATCTGTAGTAATTATATGTTTGTTCACTTCAAGCATCTCCAAAGGTGCATGGCTACAAAATAAACGGAGTACGTTTCCGATACTCTCCATACTCGGCAAACATCTTGGGGAAAAGGATGCGATCCTCTACAACTACCAAGATAAAATTGCACAGGGTAAGCCCAATTAAGAGTATAGTAATACCATAGTTCCAATAGTATATAGACACCAATGCATTTACAATACTATACCAGATAAAACCAGGGTGTCTAGAGAATCG
>CAYSIH010000098.1:0-6695 GCA_964431005.1 uncultured Sphaerochaeta sp.
GATATTGACTCTTCAGACCAAAAAAACTCAACAACACTTGCCGGTTTGAATATCGCAGGAACCATCTATCCTGGAGAGTCCCCTGTAGGGATTGGATTCCAAGTGGGAGCTGCCAAGACGATTAAGGACGAAAGAGGCTCAGTGGAGTTTGATGTAGAAGATTATCCCTTGATCTGGAACGGCGGAGTGATGGCTAAATTTAGGGCATCTTTGACTGAGATGTTTGCATTGGAAATTGGTGCGGGTCTTTTGTATGAAAGAAAGGTCAACACTTTAACCTTTTTAACCGTAGATACCAAGACTACCATTAACACACTCAGTCTGCTGACAGCTGCAGACCTAGTAATTCATCTATCTGATAGCTTCGCCTTTGTTGGAGGGATTGGTGTATCTTTCCCCCTCAGCTCACAAGGGAAATATACTATCGCCGGCACGACGTATGAAAAAGATCTAGATGTTAAGGGCTTTACGATCAGCGGAAAAGTTGGAGCTGGTTTCAGCTTCTAAGAAACTCAAAGCAGCAACACCGATTTGCTGATACGAAAGACCTCACCCTACTTGAATATATTCAGGAGGAGTGGGGTTTTTTGTGCTTTATAGAATACGGGAAGATATTTTATACCTTGTTAGGAATATTTAGCATCGTACGATTACCGCAATTATACCAGCAAAGTACAACAACATACATTTGGGAGATTTACCCTTCTTTTATACAGGTAGTCTCATTCTTTATTTGGTGGTATGGGCCTTATCCATAAGGCCCATGTCTCCAGCTTTGCTAAAATTCTGCTACTATGGTAATAGGCCCTGCATCAGTACCTTCTATGAATAGTGGCCATGCGTAGACCCTTTTGGCCTTAGTCAGTTCATTATCTACGATCATGTCCTCAAGTATCAGGATAAAGCGGCCGTCAGCCTCATCCTTTCCTGTAGCAACCTTATGGACCTGAACTGCCTCCACAGGATGCAAAGGAGAACCTAGAGATAGGAAATCCATGCCAATGGCTCGCAATGCGGGGAACTCTGCAAGAAGATACTCAACTGCTTCAGTCGACACATAGGGCCCATATGTTGCATAGTGATCAGGCTGTTCTGAACGCATTGCCGCCCATCCAGTCTTGAAGCATAGCAGGTCGCAGCCACTTATGGCCTTGTGGTGGGCCTTAAGGTCCTCTGCTTTGATCGTCTCTTGTTCCTTTTTTGGGATGTCCAAAACCAAGGGTTTCTGGAAAACGAATTGCTCGACTCCCAAGTCTATTGCACTCTTACCATTGCGGTTGAAGTGTAAGGGGACATCAATATGAGTTCCTGAATGGGTAAAGATATTTACCTTGAAGGTGTTTGCATTATCACCCTTCTCAATGGATTCATACTGCTCAACAATTGCTGCAGGGGGATTCCCCGGCCAGACAGGACTGGAAAAAGACAAGTCATACGAATACCGTTTAAACATCATCATCTCCTCCTTGGATATATGGAGTATTTGGTACAGCAGTACACCACAGGATGCCCTGCTGTACCAAATACTAACAGCTATACTCGTGCCAACAGTCGAACAGGAGCCCCTGATGCATACTCTCCTTGCACCTTCAAAGGGGCTGGGATCAACTCAAGCTTTTTGTTTAGGACCTCAACAATCTGTCCTCCAACATTCTCGATGATGTAGATATCCCGGGATAGCAGGTATTTGTGATTTTTCGGCGCAAAAGGAACATTGAGATATTCGGAAGGCAAATCCATGTCGGGGGCATCCAGCCCGATCAACCGTACCTTTTTTGCTGCCAGCCATTCACAAGCATCATAGCCAAGCGTGCTGTAGTCACGATAATAGGTGGATGTATCCGTTAGGAACTGCCCTGCCCTCCCTGTATAGAGGATCAGGGCATCACCAGGCTCAAGGGAAAGTGAAGCATTCTGCAAACACTTCTGTATATGCTCAGCTGAAATATGTTGTGACGGGGCGCTTTCAATCCCATAATACTCTGATATGTCGAGCACGACTGCAGGACCTATCAAAGATTGTACTGGCATAGCATCAAGGCGCTTGCCCTTCTCCATCATATGCCAAGGGGCATCTATATGGGTAGCTGTGTGCAAGCTGAACGTTGCAATGGCATGCCTACACCCATGGCTGACAAAATGTTGCTTATTGACAAAATGGGGGAAACCAAAAGGGTGATATGAATTTTCATCAAACCCATGGCTCAAATCATAATATCTACTCATGTTACCGCCTATCCTTTCCTTTTCCGGTTGCTAGGATGATTCCAACAATTACAACACCTGTAACGATGGAACGGATGCTTGCCCCATATCCGATGATATTCAGGAAGTTAGTGATAAGATACAGCAGAACAGAAGCACCTATGATACCCTGGACGTTCGAGTCACCTCCAGCAATGCTGGTTCCACCGATCACAACTACAGCGATTGAGTTTGACTGGTAGTCACTACCCATCCCAAGGGTAGCACCTCCTGTATAGGAAGCTAGGAGTATTCCCGCCATACCGGCAAACAATCCGCTGAGGGTAAAGGTTATCAGCTTATACCTGTTTACAGGAACACCAGAAAGATATGCAGCCTTTGTATTTTGTCCAATAGCCTGAATACCTCGTCCATACGAAGTCTTATGTAAAATAAAATGGATCAGTATGGAGAACAGCACCATAAGAATAAACAGCAGGGGAACCTGCAGTATCTTTATGTTTACGAAACTGGCCAATCCCGGGGGAGGCTTGATCAACATGCCCCTGAAGAAAACAATGGTAAAGGTGCGGACAACAAAACTGGATGCCAATGTAGCTATCATCGGAGGGATCAGGCCATGACGGATCAGGATGTAGTTAAATACTCCCACTAGAGCACCTGCGGCCAAACCGGCAAGGATCCCAAGGAATATTCCACCGTTCATACCCCCTGTAACCTTCAGGGCTACCGAACCGGTCAGTGCTATGGTGTATGGTAGGGACAGGTCAATGTTTCCCGGTCCATTTGTGATCACCAGCATCTGTCCTAATCCTACCATGATCAGGAAGGAAGAGAATCCAACGGATGCAGATAACGTCAGAAACGGGTTATCAGAGACAATGGCGACGAGTATATAAAGAACCAATACTCCTAAATATGACCAAATCCAGCGATTTTTGGAGAGGAATTGGCTGGGGTTTCTGGGTATGCCCATTGTTCTAGTTTGCTTAAACATATCGAATCCTTCCAGTTTTTTTCATTTGGCTATTGATAAACAGAACGACCAAGATAATCATTCCTTGGGTACCTATTTGCCAGTCGGGAGAGATCTTCAGGAATGTGAGCAACGTACCGACCAGCGTCATGGTACAAGCCCCCAACACAACACCTACTGCTGATACTGTGCCTCCTGAGAAGCTTCCACCACCAAGCAGGACGCTTGCTACAGCAATGAGGGTGTAGTTCTGAGCGATCTTTGCATCTGCACTGGTGGTAATCCCAGCAAGTGCAATTCCGCTGAGAATCCCAAACAATCCGACAAGGCCAAATACGAGTACTTGGGTCTTTAAGACAGAGTGTCCTGACTGCTCGATCGCTTTCTTGTTTCCACCTATTCCTCGGAGCAAGACGCCGAAGCTAGTCTTAAACAAGAGGATATTAAGCAGGATAGCAATGACCACCATGAACATAAGGGGCATGGGAATCAGTGGCGTCTTAACCTGCATCAAAGAGACGATAGACTTGGGGACATTACCGCCAGGGGAGGGTTGTATCATTATTGCCAACCCGGTCCAGATGAATGACATACCGATAGTCACCACAATGGATTGCAGGTTACGCAAATACAATAAGGCCCCAATAGCCATATATGTCAAGAGGATTCCTATCAGGAAGACAATCGCCAGTGTAGGGTTTTGTGGCAAAACTGTACCCACTATACAGGTTACGAGACTTACCAGATTACCAACTGAAAAATCAATTTCGCCAATGGTCATCGCAAACATCTGGGCAATAGTAGCAAGTGCCAAGGGAATGGCCATATTCAGCAACAGATATATTCCCATGTAGTTCATTACCCGTGGACGAAGCAGAATAATTGGCAACGTCACGATTATTATTGATATGACCGGCATGAGAACATCCTTGGACCCCTTATATTTCCGGTTAGAAAGAGGACTTACACCAATTCTTTTTTCCATTTTATCTATTCCTCCCCTAAAACGAAGCTTTTAGGATATCTTCTTCGCTTGCTTCACCAGCGGCAAGTTCTGTAATGATCTTACCACCCTTGAACACATACAGCCGATCACAATACTGCAGCTCTTCCATCTCAGTCGTGTACCAGACAAAACTTCTACCCTTGGCTTTTTCGGCAAGGATCAATTCATAGATTGAGCGCTTCGTCCCTACATCAACACCACGGGTGGGATCATCCATGAGTACGATTTCAGCAGCAGACTCAAGGCATCTGGCAAAAATAACCTTTTGCTGGTTCCCTCCACTGAGGCTGGAAATCCTATTGTCCAAGGAAGCAGCTTTAATATCGATGGCATCTTCCCATTTCTTCGCCATATCGTTCTCTTTGGACTCATCAATAAACCCTTTCTTTGAAAGTTTTTCCAAAGATTGGATGGAGATATTCTTTATTATGGACCAAATGGGAAAGACCCCATCAGACTGACGATCCCCTGGCAGGAAGGTTACAGGACCTTTTACTTCGTACAATGCGCCTGATCCACCATCGAAAAGGTCCATCAGAAGCTTCGTTTGTCCATGGCCTGCTAGGCCGGTCAATCCGATGACCTCTCCCTTTTGGACTGTGAGCATAACAGAATCTGATGCTTGTTTCGGCTCGATCACAACAGGTTGTGATGTATCTGTTTCCTTTTTGGTTGCTAGCTTTTTTGATTGTGTGACTTTAGCAGAAGAAGTATCCTGGACAGAAGTATCACCCATCTTATCTATCAGTTGTTCCTTGGTGACTGTCTCAGTATCCAGGACAGCCACCTCAATCCCATCCTTCATGATCATTATTCTGGTCGTGGAGGCAATGACCTCTTCGAGCAGGTGGGATATGTATATCACACTGAGTTTTTTCTCTTTAAGACGATTGAGGTAGGCAAGGAGCTGCTCACTCGATTTCCCATCCAGGGCACTGGTAGGCTCATCGAGGACAACCAAGCGAAGAACATCTTCAGAAGCCGTGAAAGCCTTCGCTATCTCAAGCATCTGCCTCTGGCCCAGGGTGAGTTTCCCCACTATGGAGTGAGGAAGTATCCCATGGCCCGGGAAAATGTCATCCAACACTGACATGATGATTTCAGTCGCTTTTTTCTTCCACCCGATACCTGAAATCCGAGGGTGGAATATTCGTATGTTCTCAATGACAGTAAGGTTTGGGCAGAGGCTCAGTTCCTGGAAAACAGCCCGAATCCCTCCCCTGTTGGATGTGAAAATATCATATCCAGGAGGCTGGAGGATTCCATCAATATAGATTTCTCCTGAGGTTGGGGAGAAAATACCTGTAAGGACATTAACCAAGGTGGACTTTCCCGCCCCATTATGCCCGACAATCCCGACACAGTCCCCTTCAGAAATCTGTAAGTTGACCTCATGCATCGCACGGGAACTCATAAAATACTTACTGATGTTTTTTAGCTCTACAATTGGCTTCATTTGATCACCTTTACAAACTAATCCCGAGATTTTCCATTTTGGCCAGAAAATCTCGGGTAATTAAGAAAATCAGTTCAACTACCAGAATTTGTCCTATTTAGAAATTGGGTCTTCTGGTGGTGGGTTTCCAGCTTTCAAATTGGAGATCAGCTCTTGTACCCAAGCCTGAGGATATACCAAAGTAGCAACTCCACCCTTTTCGGTATTACCGATATGGTAGTCGAGACTATCATTGGTGATGGTCAGCGGGCGAAGGGTCATTTCCTTAGGAACATCATTACCGTTGAGAACTTCGAGTGCGGTCCAGAAAGCAATGGTAACTGACCCAGGAGGAATACTGATGGACATGGTGTCATAGCCACCCAACTTCTGATCAAGCTCCTTCCAGAGAACCAACTCATCATAACGGTTACCCATGATGATCAGGGGAAGTTTGCGTCCAGCAGCTTCAAATGCCTTGGCAGCGCCGTATCCATCACCACCTTGGGTGACGACAGCATCAATTTTACCAAGAGAAGGCAGGATTCCTGCAACTTCGCGCTGAGATACTGACTGGGTCCAGTCGCCATACACTTCACCAACAACCTTCAGGCCAGGATAATTCTTGAGCGCACCTGTGATACCTTCATGAATGGCATCATTCACATAGGTTCCGGAAAGGCCTCTAATCTCCAACAGATTGGCTTTGGAGAAACGGTCTGCGATAAACTCAACCTGTGCAGCACCGTCATAGAGGAAATCAGTGTTCAAACGCCATGCCTGGGGTTCTGTGATGGTGTTGTCAAAGGAAACCACAACAACTCCCGCATCCAAAGCCTGTCTTACGGCACCGTTGAGTGCTGTAGGAGAAGCAGCGGTCAGGACAATGGCATCGTAGCCTTCAAGAATCAGGTTCTGAATCTGTGCAGCCTGTTCGGCAGCAGAGCTCTCATTGGTGGTAAATACCTTTGCTTCTGCAATAAGTCCTTTATCCATCGCAATTTTTCCAACTTTCTCAAAATCCTTGATCATCGTCTGACGCCAAGAGTTTCCTGCGTAGTCGTTACTGAGAG
>CAYSIH010000099.1:0-6666 GCA_964431005.1 uncultured Sphaerochaeta sp.
TTCAATCTTGTCCACCAGCATCTCAATGCCTTCATACAACTCATAGCAGTCATAACTGACCATTTTGAAAGTGCCCCAGGAAAAGTGAATTTTTGCATCCAAGTGAAAGCCTTGCCCCGCTGTCTCCCTGGTCATAACAATATCCAGGTCATGCAGGTAATCTTCGGCGAACTGCAACTTCTGCAATTTCTTGTCCAAAAAATCTCTGGTCTCGTCACTAGGATTGTAACGGATGCCTCTGACTGTCAAATTCATAAGTCCTCCTTTGACTAAGGTCTTATATCAAAGATAAGGCTTCCCAAGCCATACGTCAATGGACAAATACCACCTTCAAAGGACAGGAAGCCTTATCAGCCATGGTTTCCCCTTGTTTATTACTGGGATACTATAGCTGAAAACCTATGCCAACCAGTAATCAGGGGTTGCAGAACAAAAGTAACAACTGTATAGTAAAATCTGATAGGGAGCCACTCCCCCAAGGAGATTATGATGTCGGAATTTACGATTCTTGACCTTCTTGACCTCGATCTGAAGGAACACAACCACCTCGGCCTGACATGCATTGCTGGCAGGACAGGACTTTCCAGGAAGATTACCACCAGTAAAATCAGCCGTCCCGGCCTTCCCCTTAGTGGGTTCTTTGAGGAGTTCAGCAACAACAGCATCCAGGTCTTCGGTCGTGGAGAACAGGCATACCTGCAAAAGCTTGAGGCTGAACACAACCTCGCAAGCATAGAGAAGCTCTTCAAATATGACATTCCCTGTTGCGTGTTCTGTGAAGAAGCTGATCCCAGTCCTCGCTTTATCGCCCTTGCCGAAGAGACAGGCACGGCAATCCTCAAGACAGAACTACTCTCCTCAGACTTTACCCGCAGGCTCTACCAGACCCTAGACGAGGTTTTTGCACCGACTCAAACCATCCATGGAGTCCTTGTCGAGGTCTACGGCATAGGGGTGCTCATCACCGGAGAGAGTGGAGTCGGGAAAAGTGAGACCGCCTTGGAGCTCATCGAGCGCGGGCACCGTCTCATCAGTGACGACACGGTAAGGCTGAGGAACATCAGCGACAACTTCATCATCGGCATGGGGGAGAACCCCCTGCTAGCCCACCATATGGAGATACGGGGTCTGGGCATCCTCAACTTGGCAAACCTCTTCGGGGTCGGGGCCATCCGTGACCGCAAGCAGGTCCAGCTCTCCGTCAAGCTAGAGCCTTGGGATGCAAAAAAGAACTACGACCGTGTCGGAGAGGGTTCCATGCATGACACCTTCCTAGGCATCGACATCCCCATGGTCCTTATTCCTGTCAAACCCGGACGTAATATCCCTGTCATCATCGAGACCGCCGCAAGAAACGAGCGACTGAAGAAGCTGGGTTACTATTCTGCCAAGGAGTTTGATCAGAGCGTGCTCAAATGGCTGGAGAGCGAATCTGCAAGAAATATGTACAACATCAATGAGGAGACGCACTGATGGTCACACGAGAGATCAGGGTATGCAACAGGGCAGGCATCCATGCACGCCCTGCTGCGAATATCGTAAAAGTTGCAAACAAGTTCGACAGCGAGCTCTATTTGGAAAAAGGCACCATGAAGATCAACGGGAAGTCCATCATGGGTATCATTACCTTGGGCGCCACTTACCAGAGTAGCCTCACCATGATATGTGAAGGTCCTGAAGAAGAAGCGATGGCTGATGCCATCGAAGCCCTGTTTAAGAACCGATTTGAGGAGTAAGAGATGCGTGAATTGACCGAAAGACAGAAGGAAGTGGCCCTCTTCATAAGCCAGTTTATTAGGAAGAACAACTACGCACCCTCTGTCCGTGATGTTGCTGAAAACTTTAAGTTTTCGGTAAAGGCGGCACACGACCACATCAAAGCTCTGGAGAATAAAAAAGTCATAAGGACAACCGACGGCATCTCCCGGTCCATTGAAATCATCGGAGAGGAGTACATCCCCCGTGAGGAGATGATCAGCATCCCTGTGCTGGGAACCATCGCCGCAGGGGTTCCCCTGATGAGCGAAGAGAATACCGATTATCTCTTGAACCTCCCCATCTCCATGATCAACAATACCCACCATACATACTTTGCACTCAAGATTCGGGGTGAAAGTATGATAGAGGCGGGTATATTTGACGGAGACATCGCCATTCTCAGAAAGTGTGAGACAGCCAACACCGGTGATATCATAGCAGCTTCTGTAGGAGAGGAAGAGATCGGCATAACCTTGAAAGGATACTACCCTTCCAATGGGAACATTGAACTGCGTCCTGCCAACTCAGCACTGGGGTCCATCATCACACGCTCGTGCAGGATCCATGGCAAGTTGCATCTCCTGATAAGGAACTACGCATGACAGCTCCTGTGCACCTGCTCCTCGGTCCTGAGACCGGCGAGAAAGAACTTCTGCTCAAACAAATTAGAGACACACTGAAAAAAGAGAACGCTGCGGAGCTTGAGATGCACCGCTTCTACCCCTTTGAAACGGAGAAGGGCGAGATCTTTGTAGCGCTGAACAACAACTCCCTCTTTGCCGACCACCGCCTGGTGATCCTCTCCCAGGCTGAGGGCCTCAACGCCACCATGGTAGACGCCCTGGTGGAGTATGCTGCAAAGCCCAGCGATACGGCGACCCTTGTCATCATCTCCAGTGAAACCCGCCTCTCGGCCAAGCTGTTGAAAGCAGTTCCCAAAGAAAACACCAAAATCTTCTACGAACTCTTTGATAATCAGAAATTTGGGTGGGTACGTGACTTTTTCCAAAAATACGGACTTACCATCACACCCGATGCGATTGAGCTCTTGCTTTCGATGGTTGAGAACAATACCCAGGAACTGCGCACCATCTCCAGCCAACTGACGCTCTTCTGGAAGACAGGAGATGAAGGAAGGCCGATAACCGAAGACGACATTCAGACCTACATACACCATAGCAGGCAGGAGGATGCATTCACCCTCTTTCCTTACATAGCTTCAGGAGACCTCAAGTCCAGTATCGCATCGCTACATGCGATTCTGGGAAGTGGGGATAGCTCCAGTGGCATCTTGCTGGTATCGGGTCTGCTCTGGCAGTTCAGGCGCCTGCTCTCCATCCAGGAACAGATGGAAGGTGGAGCAAGCGAGTACGAAGCTTTCTCCGGGGCAAAGGTCCTGGGAAAAAGCGTTGCTGTACGTAGCCCACGGGACAAAAATGTCTATCACCAAGGAAGAAACACCTACTCCAGGGACGAGTGTAGGGCCATCATCATAGCCTTGGCCGAAGCTGATCTGAAAACCAAGGAAGCAGGGAGCGAAATGCTCCCCATAGTATTGGAGGGCTTGCTCTACCGCATCATTTCTTGCAAGGGAAGGGCTCCTTCCAGTGTAGGGTTTGCAACGCTCTAGAGGTTGAGCTGCTTGAGCAGACGCTGGGCAACCGGGAGGGGTATACCCCCCTCCTTTGCAAGCTCTTCAGGTTTTTTATTGAGCATCACCTCCATACTTCCGAAGGTCTTCATAAGGGCCATACTCCTTACCTTTCCAATCCCCTCTACTGATTGCAGGAGTTGGAACGAAGCCTCACGGCTTCTTGCCGCCTGGTTGGCACTGGTTGCAAACCGGTGACACTCATCACGGACAGCAATGACGAGACGCAAGGCCTCACTATCTTCAGGCAGCAACAGGGGGGGCCGTTCATCATCAAAGATGATAGCCTCCAACCTCTCTGCTATGCCAATGATAGGTATGTCAAACATGCCTAGGTCATCAAGGACTTCACGCACAGCATTGACCTGTCCCTTTCCTCCATCGATGATAAGCAGGCTCGGGCGTTCAAGCTTCTCATTGAGAATCTTGGTATAGCGTCTTGCAGCAGCTTCACGCATTGCCTCATAGTCATCAATTCGGCCTTGGAGGCCCTTGATGTTATATCTACGATAGTTTGGCTTATCAGGGTTTCCCTCACGAAATGAGATAAGGGAGGCTACGGTGTATTTTCCCGATAGCTGGGCGATATCGAACCCCTCTATGAGCGAAGGCGGCGAAGCGAGGTTCAGCACCTGGGCCAGTTCTACCAGTGCCTGGGTATTGTCCTTGCTCTTCAGCCTTTTCTCAACATCCCTGGAAGCGTTCTCCCGGGCCATCCTCAGGATCCTGTAGTGCTTGCCTTCCAAGGGGAGGCTCACTTCAAGCCTTCCTCCAAGCAGCTCTGCAAAATACTGGCGTATCAGGGTGATGTCTATCTCATGGGAGACATAGAGAAATTGGGGTAGTTTCATGCCATCGGCATAGTACTGCACCAAAAAGTTGAGCAGGGTATCGGTCTCCTCACCCAAAGTTTCAGCACGGTAGAGCGCCCGTCCGATGAGCCTGCCGTCACGCATCTGCATCAGGGAGATGGTACACAATGGACCGCGCATCTCAATGGCTGCGTAGTCACGGCTCTCCTGGGCAAAGTCCTGTACCTGCTGTTCGCTGCCGGTAGTGATGATGGCGTCTATCTGGTCCCGCTTGATGGCAGCTTCTTCAAAGTTCAGGGCCTTGCTGGCAGCAACCATCTCAGAAGTAAGTCTCTTTACCAGGGCATCGGTCTTCCCTTCCAGCAGGTCTATAACACCCTGTACTGAACGGGCATACTCCTCTTGGCTTACCAAGCCGGCACAAGGGCCGCTACAGAGGCCTATATGGTAGTAGAGGCAGGGCTTGTCGCGTTTGCGTAGGGGGATACCACACCTACGCAGGGGAAAAAGCTTCTCTATCAGGTTCAGGTAGAGATCGAGCTTCCCTCCATCGGGGAAGGGTCCAAAGTATCGGGAGCCGTCATCAACGACCCTACGGGTCTTGAAGACTTTGGGAAAGGGTTCGTTCGTGATACGGATCAGCAGATAGCTCTTCCCATCTTTCAGGGAGATGTTGTAGTGCGGCGAATATTTCTTGATAAGGTTGTTTTCCAACACCAGGGCTTCAAACTCGTTGCCTGTGATGATGTACTCGATCTGAGCGATTTTCTTTACCAAAGCGGCAGTCTTGATACTGCGGTTTGCCAAAAAATAGCTGACTACACGTTTTTTGAGGTCCTTTGCCTTGCCGACATAGATGATGGTGTTAGAGCTGTCCTTCATCAGGTATACTCCGCTGGCATGGGGAAGCTCCCTAGCTTGTTCGCTGGGGGGAAGTGATTCTGCTACGCTGATACCGAAGCTCTCTATTTCGGTCAGATTGCTATAGGGCTTTTTCTTATCGCTCATTGTTTTCATAGGATAATCATTGGAACTTGTTTAGGCAATCGGAAGCCAGTACAATGGGCGCTATGGAACACCCCCTTTTCACCACCTTGAGCCAAAGCGAACAGACATATCTGAAGACCCTCCATACAAAGTACTCTTTCAGTTTCCAGGAACAGCGGCAGGTCATCGAAGCTGCGTCCGACCTCCTTCAGTGGAAGATGGGCCCAATAGGACGGTGGTTTGATGAAGAAGCCGTGAGCGATATGCAGGGAAGGAAGCGGACAAAGGCCTTGGTTACAAATCTGCTCAAACGCATCACTGAGGAACGAAGACACCCCACGGATTACTCCGACTTCTTTCCAAGCGAACGACTTCCCGACAAATATCAGAGTGTCATCGTGCATACAGAGAAGATCATGGGACGCTGTCCCTGTCCTGTTGAAGGGGAGAAGACCCGATGCTGTAATCTCAAGACCCTCGATGCTGTTGAGCAGTGCGCTTTCGGATGCTCCTACTGCTCCATCCAGTCCTTCTACAATAAAAGCGAAATCCAGGTGGTGGGAAACCTGCAGGAACGTCTTGAGAAGATAACACTTGAAGATGATACTTGGCATATAGGAACTGGACAGAGCAGTGACTCACTCCTGTGGGGAGACGACTATGGGACTCTCTCTGCCCTTTCAACTCTTGCACGGCGCTACCCTGATACCATCATAGAGCTCAAGACAAAGAGCCACCGCACCGACTGGATCGATATGGGCCTACCCTCCAACATTGTGGCTACCTGGTCGCTCAATGCCCCTACCATCATCGAGAAGGAGGAGCATCTTACCGCTACGCTTGAGCAGAGACTCACAGCAGCAAGAGAAGCTGCGGACAGGGGCATCCCCATAGGCTTCCACCTTCACCCCATGGTCTGGTTCAAAGGGTGGCAAGAAGAGTACAAGCACGTGATAGAGCAAGTGACAGCAACCTTCAGACAGGAAGAGTTGGTGATGTTCTCCTTGGGAACATTGACCTTCACCAAGGCAGTGCTACGTACCCTCAGAAGCCAAGGGCGTGAAAGTCGTATCCTCAATATGGAACTGACAGGGGCTGCCGGAAAGTACTCCTATCCCCTGGCTACCAAACAAGAGCTTTTCTCCCATGCATACTCCTGCTTTCCTCAAGAGTGGAAAGAAGGGGGTCCGTTCTTCTACCTCTGCATGGAGGACCCCTCCCTTTGGGAGCCTACTTTTGGCTATAGCTATCCCAATGACAAGAGCTTTGAAGCTGCCATGAAAGACTCGTATCAGAAGAGAGTTGCCCTATTGGCCAAGAAAAAGCCACTGTTTTAGAAAAGCAGTGTAAAAGAGTACAAACTCGCTCTTGTATTCTTCTACTTGTGCATTACACTATACGCAAATCACTTCAGGAGTATCCGCCCATGAGCAGACGCAACGATGCGGTCAAGGTGTA
>CAYSIH010000100.1:0-6661 GCA_964431005.1 uncultured Sphaerochaeta sp.
ACCACTGCCGGTTCTCCCTCTCGTAAGCCAGCAACTGTTTCGCACTGTCTGATCCTACGACGAAGGCGCAGAGTCTCTCAGTTTCAAACATCTTAAGCATGGCAGATAACTATAGGGGTGCTGTTTCTTCTATCAAACTGAGCAAAATTCCCCTGTATCAACAACCCCTCGCGTGCAAACAGGGGGGCATCAAGGACCTTTACCTCCAGGTAGTTGCCACTAAGACCATACCAGAAGCCACCCTTGCGTTTCTGTAGGACCACCTCGGTGGGTTTACCGCTTTGGCGCATCAAATATTCCAAATACAGTTCGTCTGAAAGATCCCTAAGTCTTTTTGCCCTCTCGTCACGCACACTCTCAGGGACCCTGTCCTTAGCTTTGAAAAGCGGGGTGTCAGGACGGGGGGAGAAGGGAAAGACGTGCATTTGGGCAAACTTCTGGTCTCGGAAGTATCGGAAAGTCGCTTCAAACTCCTCATCCCCCTCACCAGGAAGGCCGGTGATGACATCCCCTGCGATAAAGGGGTCACTCTTGACCTCACGTAGACGATCGAGGATAGCCGAAAGGTCTTCTATTGCATAGTGACGGTTGACCCGGGCCAACACCTTGTTGCTGGCACTCTGTACTGGAATATGGAAATGTGGCTGCATCCTTGGATCGGCGAGAGTTGCGAGCAGCCTATCGTCGATATGATCAGGTTCCAGGGAGCTGAGACGAAGGCGAACCCCCTCCCCTAGGGATGCGAGCAACTCTTCAAGCAGGCCACCTAGACCCCTGTTTGTGTGGTCATACATGGTAAGGTTCACCCCGGTCAGCATGATCTCGCTAAAACCGGCAGCCTCAAGGGCCAAGGCCCTCTCCACCACTGTCGCACTAGCAAGGGAGACCGCCTTTCCCCGGGCAATGTGCACCCTGCAATAGGCACACTCATTGTCACAGCCATCCTGTACCTTCAGGTACGCCCGGCTATGATAGGAGAACGAGGCGGCATCATAATCAAAGACAGAAGCCTCTCCATCACTGAAGGAGAGGCATCCGCTCTTCAGATCAAACCCAGCTTCGAGGGAGGCCTTCAGATGTTTTGCCAACTTCAACAGGTGTGCCTTCTTCTCAAGGGAGACGACGATGACCTGGTCCGAAAGGGATTTTAATTCCTCTTCGTTGACCTGGGCATAACAACCTGTCGCCAAGGTAGGGGCCAAAGCGGCGAACTTACGGATCATTCTGCGGGCCTTCTGCTCAGCCTTCGAGGTTACCGTACAGGTATTGACAATATAGAGATCGGCCGCCTCGCGCTCCCCTACGATAGTGAACCCTTCCTGGGAGAAGGAGTCTGCAATTGCTTCACTTTCGCACTGGTTGAGCCGACAGCCCAAGGTATATACACAAACGTTCAAAAACTACCCTCCTGGTCTTTCAGGGTCTGCATTACCGTATCGACAGCACCCTTGAGCCCCATGCGCATCTGTTTGGCATAGGGGTTGTATCGTTGTAAGTCATAGAAGAGCTGAAGCGGGTCGTTGCAGGTCTGCTCCACTATGGAGGTGAGGCTACGGTAGCCGGTGGTCGCCAACTCAGTCTCCCCAAGGGAGAGTTCCGCCAGAGTCCTTCCCACAAAGTGGGTTATGCCCTGCGACCAGGCAGCCTCACGGTCATGCTGTTCACAACTCATCTGGTGCACGCAAAGACCCCATCGGACAAATTCCTCAGTCCACCGCTGGACAAGGGCGGGAGGAGCATTGACAGGGCAGATGACCAGAGGCAGGCCGACTATTCCGTTCTTGCCCGAATCCGGGCCAAACATCGGATGGGTGGCTATCGAGTGGATATCCCCAGAGAGATGCTCGCGCATAAGCCTGGCTGGATAGAGCTTGACCGAGCAAGTATCCATCACCAGGGTATTTGGCTTGATTCTAGGAGCCGTTCGTCTCAGCACTTCCTCAAAGGCACTGATCGAGACACAGTAAAAAAGCACATCACAAGAGAGGACCTCGTCCTCAGTTGCAAGGCTAACCCCTACTGGAGCCTGTTTAGCCGAACGACCATAGCCAAAAACGCTGAAGCCATGTTTAGCTAGCTCACCTGCCCAAAAAGAGCCAAAACGGCCTAAACCGTATACGCCAATTTTCATAGAAGTATTCATTGCCGGCATTGTACAGAATATGTGCACCGCTAGCAAGAACCGTGGGGCCTTCTAGATACTGCGGTTTTGCTTTGCCGAACCAATTAAACCAATCCCTGATGTCCTACAGTATACTGGCCGCTATCATTGTCAGAAATATGGAGACCAGACAGTCTAAGGAGATCGTTCGGTTGATATACTCATAATTTTCTGTATCATCAGGGTCCGCAAGAACCGAGAAAATAAACGTTGGTGGAGAGAGAGCCAGTATCACCATTGCATAGCTATACATCTTGTCCATATGCAGAAACCCATTGATGATATACCGGTTGATCAACAGGGCAAAGACTACAAGAAACGATTTTCTGATCAATATGGTAAACAACGAGAGGCCCAATCCCTTTCTACCAATTGCAATTCCATACCCAATGGTGATGGTTATCAAGGGGACCGTGATCGAACCTAACAGTCTGATAAACACCAGAAAGGCTGCTGCAGTTGGCCCTTGGCCCAGATTTGGACTTACTTGGCCAACTATTATTCCTGTGATCATGGCTAGGATTATGGGAGAGGAGAGAAAGTTTTTCAAATTGGACCGCATGCTCTGTTTCCCGTCTTGCACTGCCGTTATGGCTGAGAACAGTACGGTGAATACAAAAAAAGATTGTCCTATGACAAGAAAAGCCATTTTCCCAAGATGCTCTTCCCCATACAGTGATATGAATAGGGCGTACCCAAACATACCCATTTCAAAGCCACCCATCAGTAAGGGAAAGTATGGTGACCGCACTTTTGCAATTTTAGCTACCCCTTTACCGATGAAGATCATCAAAACACACATAAGATAGATGACCGCTATCATCAGAGTATCTTTAAGCTGAATTTCAAGTGATAGGAATGCGTTGAAAAGGAGTGCAGGAAGCGTAATGGTAGTTACAAACTTCTTTATCTCAGCGATGGTATCCGCTTTAAAAAAACGGGCTCGTTTCAAGAGAAAACCCAAAAGGAAAAGTGCAAGAATAGGGAATGTTGAAAACAGGTGTGACATCAAAAGCCCCTTATATTGTCCGGTAATGCATGAAGCATAGTATCGTGTATCATCAGTGAAACACAAGCAATGAAAAGCACCATGCATAACGGCAGCACAATATACCAGCACACGCTTTGCACATGCTTTGCTTGTACTTTCACAAGATGGGCAATCGTGGTATCCTAAGTGGGATATCACTACATTTATAGTCAAGGAGCAGAACCATGACGTTTGCTGAAAAAATGAAAGCCCAAGCTATTGAGGCCAACAAGAATCTTGTACTTGCAGAGGGCACCGAAGAGCGCACCATTCAAGCCGCACGCAAAATTATTGACGAGAAGATCGCCGCTTCTGTCACCCTAGTAGGGGACGAGGATGCCATCAGGAAAGCTGCCAAGAAGGTCAACACT
Source organism: uncultured Sphaerochaeta sp. (assembly GCA_964431005.1). Classification (GTDB taxonomy): domain Bacteria; phylum Spirochaetota; class Spirochaetia; order Sphaerochaetales; family Sphaerochaetaceae; genus Sphaerochaeta. The sequence goes on from CAYSIH010000100.1 coordinate 3,563, forward strand.
TCACTGGATGGAATCATCTTAGAAAATCCCCTTACCAATGCCGACAGAAAAAGCTTTGGACGAGCCTACTTTGAACTGAGAAAGCATAAGGGCATGACTGAAGAAGAGGCCTTTGAAGGGATAGCAGATCCCCTGCGCTGGGCAGCTATGATGGTTCGCCTTGGAAAGGCCGACGCTATGGTAGCCGGAGCAGAGAACACCACAGGCAGTGTGCTGGTTGCAGCCTTCAACATCATCAAGACCAAGCCTGGCATCAAATTCGCCTCCTCCTGCTTTGTCATGGCAACAGACAAGACAGACCTAGGGGCAAACGGATCGTTCATATTTGCCGACTGTGCCACCATCCCCAATCCCACAGCAGAGCAGCTCGCTGAGATTGCAGAAGCTTCGGCTGTCTCCTGCAAGACATTCTTGCAGACAGAGCCCAAGGTAGCTATGCTCTCATACTCGACCAAGGGCTCTGCTAAAGGGGATCTGGTCGACAAGGTGGTCAAGGCGACTGAACTTATCAAGGCCAAGCTCCCCACCCTCGCTGTCGACGGTGAGATGCAGCTCGATGCAGCCATCATCGCCAGCGTTGCAAAAAGCAAGGCACCCGATTCAAAGGTAGCCGGACAGGCCAATACCCTGATCTTCCCTGACCTCCAGGCAGGAAACATCGGGTACAAGCTGGTACAAAGGCTTGCTGGGGCAGAAGCGTACGGACCAATCCTCCAAGGCTTCGCCAAGCCGATCAGCGACCTCTCACGAGGCTGTTCGATCGAGGATATCGTCATTACAAGTTCGATCACCCTCGCCCAGGCAGCAACTCTTTGAGTTGAACAGCCCATATACATCCCAATAGGGCCCGCAAGGGCCCTTTGCTCTATCATTTCTTCTTTGATCAAGGAGCCTTATAGCCATGGTCCTTCCCAAAAAGTCGCTAGACCTCTTCGACCCCACCCTCTCACCGGGGACCATTATCTGGGCCCTTGCCTGGCCTACCATTGTCGAGCAGATACTCCAAGTAACTGTCACCTTTGCAGACTCGGCAATGGTAGGGGCCCTGGGAGAAGGGGCAACAGCTGCCATCTCGGTCACCAGCTCGACCATCTGGCTGGTGAACGGATGGATGAACGCCCTTGCCCTGGGATTTGGGGTCCTCATGGCCAGGCTTTTGGGATCTGGCAAGAGTGACCGTGCAAAGCTGGTAGTCCGTCAGGCCCTGCTTACAGCCTTGGGTTTTGGACTCTTTCTCACCCTGGCATTTATGCAGGTAGCACGCTTCCTTCCCACTTGGATCGGAGCAGAAGATGCTGTAAGACCCCTATCACAGGGGTATCTTACCATCATAGCTTTGGGATACATACCCAACCTCCTGATGATAACCATCAGCACCCTCTTACGCCTCAGCGGGGATACCAAGCGTCCTCTCTACCTCAACGCCTTCAACAATGCGGCAAATATCCTTTTCAACATATTCTTCATCTTTCCGTCCATCAAGATAGGGGCTTTCGTCCTTCCCGGCTTGGGCTTGGGGGTCAAGGGTGCGGCGATGGCCACCACCCTAGCTTGCAGCCTGACAGCAATCCTTCTTGCATTCGTTCTATTCAAAGGCAATCACAAGATTAGGATTTCTTTCAGACAGCGTTGGCTCTTTGATGCTCAGATTCAGAAGCAGGCACTGCGACTGGGTATCCCCATCGCCTTGGAGAGGTCCACCCTCTCCTTTGGCCAGATTGCCCTCACCAAGATGGTGGGGACCTTGGGAACCACAGCCCTTGCTGCCCATTTCCTGGCTATCAGTGCGGAGTCCATCACCTACCTACCCGCTTCGGGCTTCTCCACCGCAGCAACCACGCTGGTGGCCCAATCCCTAGGAAGGGAGGACAAGGGCGCGGCAAAGCGCTATGCAAACCTCTGCGTAGTATGGGGAACGGTAATGATGAGTTTCATGGGGTTGGTGCTCTATCTGTTTGCCCCGCTTCTTATGACGCTTTTTACCCGGGAGATCCCTGTCATAACGCTGGGTGCTCAGGTACTGAGGATAGAGGCTTTTGCCCAGCCGGCCTTTGGGCTCTCCATCCTGGTCTTTGGGGTGATGCGCGGTGGCGGTGATACCAAAGGCCCGTTTCTCATCTCCTTAGCGGGGATGTGGCTGCTTCGCCTACCTTTGGCTTGGGTGCTGCTGAAGCTGACAGGCCTGGGTCTGGCAGGCATATGGATCGCCATGGTGAGCGACCTCATGCTCAGGGGTATGATTTGTCTCTACAGTTTCCGCAAAGGGTCCTGGCTCAGCAGTTGGCAACAGCCTCACTGATGGCGATGAACTGAGCCCAATCGAGCTGCTCAGCACGCAGGCCGGCATCGACCCCGCTTTTTTCAAGGATACGGGCAACCCCATCCTTGCCGATGCGTGATCCGGTCTTTCCGCTTAGGAGGTTATTCTTTATCGTCTTCCTCTTTTGTGCAAACAGGTCACGCACCACCAGAAGAAACACTGAACGAAGGGAAGGGTCAACTAGAGGGGTATCGCGCTTTTGCATCGTGATGACCGTGCTGCCTACATTAGGCTCAGGATAGAAGCTGCTGCCGCTGATAGAGAAGGCACTCTTCACCTCGTAGTCCATCTGAGCAAGTAAGCTGAAGGAAGACCAGGTTTTTTCCCCAGGCTTTGCACTCAGGCGCAAGGCTACCTCAGTTTGCAAGGTATAGACCATCCTTGGGGGAAGGCACCCCGCTTCAAGGAGTTTTGCTATGACCACAGATCCTACATTGTAGGGAAGGTTCCCACAGATCCTATCGGGGGTCCCTTCAGCCTTCCAGACCCTCTCCCAATTCTTCAGGACATCGCCTTCGATGAGACGGAAGTTCTCATCATCACCAAAGGCCTGATCGGTGAGGATGCGGCAGAAACCGTGGTCTATCTCAAAGGCAGTCACGTCACATCCCACTTCTATGATATGTGCGGTCAGCGACCCAATCCCAGGACCTACTTCCCAGACTTTCATCGTCGAATCAAGGTTCAGACTCGCAACAATGTTCTCTCGAATATGGCGACTGAGGAGGAAATTCTGTCCAAATTTCTTGCTCAAGGCGAGCCCTTCCTTGTCAAGCAAG
>CAYSIH010000101.1:0-6564 GCA_964431005.1 uncultured Sphaerochaeta sp.
TAGATAAGATTCGTGTCGAATACTACGGTAACGAGACTCCTATCAATCAGGTTGCTACCATAAGCGTCCCAGAAGCCCGGATGATCGTCATCCAGCCATGGGATAAAACTGTCCTCTCGGCGATCGAGAAGGCCATCCTTAAAAGCGACCTCGGCCTCCCCCCAAATAATGATGGCAAGCTAATCCGCCTCAACTTCCCCCCTTTGAACGAGGAGAGAAGAAAGACGTTGGTAAAGACTGCAAAGGCAACCGCTGAGCAGACCAAGATTGCTATCCGGAATGTACGCAGGGAAGCTATGGACGAGCTGAAAAAAATGGAGAAATCCAGTGAAATCAGTGAAGACCAACAAAAGGACGCTGAGACGGAAATCCAAAAATTGACAGACTCCTTCATTGCAGAGGTGGTAACACTCTCAGACGATAAGGAGAAGGAGATCATGGAAATCTGATGGAAGTTACACCGATTGTCCCCAAGCACCTAGGCATTATTATGGATGGGAATGGGAGATGGGCACAAAAGCGTGCCCTCCCCCGTGCTGCGGGCCATCTTGAGGGCCTCAAGGCCCTCAAGCGTGTCATCAAAGAGGCATCAGTTCTTGGAATCGGGTTTGTTACCTTCTATGTCTTCTCCACAGAGAACTGGAAACGAAGCAAGCAGGAGGTATCGTACCTCATGGGCGTGCTTGTCTCCAAGCTTCATGGGGAACTTGCCTTCTATACCAAGCATGGGATCAGAATTCTTGTCTGTGGAGATATGGAACGCCTTCCTCTGAATGTGCAGGAAGTCATACAATCTACAATTAAGGCTACTGAAAACAACACCGCGATCAACTGTATTCTTGCCATCAATTATGGAGGGCAAGATGAGATCTGTCGGGCAGTCAATCGCTGTCTGGCAAAAGATCCTCAAAAGATTCTTACTGCAAGCGACATTCGTTCGCATTTGGACTTGCCCCATATCCCGCCCGTCGATATGATAGTACGTAGCGCAAATGAAAGGCGCTTGAGCAACTTCCTTCTCTGGGACAGTGCCTATGCTGAGCTTGGTTTTTATGAAAAGCTCTGGCCAGACTGGAACGCAGAGGATGTCCAGACTATCTGCAAGGATTACTCGCAAAGGGTACGTAAGTTCGGGGGGGTACAATGAGTTCACTGGTCAAAAGAATACTAACTACGGTTGTTGCTGTGCCAGCACTTTTTTGTATCATCTTCTTTTTGCCCCATTATGGGTTTCTGGCCCTTTCGCTAGTAGCCATGCTCGCCTCAGCCCTTGGTACCCTGGAGCTCAAGGAGCTCTACTTCAAGGCAGAAGGAGCGAGCATCAACTTCCCTTTTTGGTTGGCTGCCTTGTTACCCCTAGCCCAGTGGCTTGAAATTGTATTTCTGCCCCAAATTCCCCTGCTTGAGCTGACCCTCGTTGTATTGGCTCTGACAATGTATACTACTGAACTCATCTCCGGTCCTAAAGATGATTATGCCAAGACCTTGTCTCGCATTGGTGGGGCAAGCTTGTTGCTTATCTATCCAGGTCTTCTGATAACCTTCATCATGCGCATTACCGCCCTACCCCATGCTTCAGCCTTCCTGTTGCTCTTCTTCCTCCTTGTCTTTGGCAATGATGTGTTCGCATTCCTTTTTGGCATGTCCTTGGGAAAGAACAACAAGGGTGTCTTCAAGGTAAGTCCTAACAAGAGCATTGCAGGTTTTGTAGGGGGTACGCTCAGTACCATCGCTTTGGCTGTCGCTTTCTGCTTCTTCTACCCAGGGGTAAAAGAGATGGTGAGCCTTCCCCAAGCGCTTCTCCTTGGGTTTTTGACCAGTGTAAGTGCAAATATTGGCGATCTCATCGAAAGTGCGTTCAAACGTGCGGCAAAAGCAAAAGATAGCGGCAACCTCATCCCCGGAAGAGGGGGGCTGTTGGATTCCATCGACTCCATGTTGGCAAGTGCACCGGTATACTGGTTCTTGCTTGTACTGTTCTAAGCCATGAAAAAGGTAGTAATCCTAGGCTGTACAGGCAGCATCGGTTCCACTGCCATCAGGGCTATCCGTGACAAGAAAATGGCTGTCACAGTGGTGGGCCTTTCGGCCCATAGCAATGAAAACGCCTTGATTGCTCTTGCAAATGAACTTGGGTGTACCTCAATCTGCCTTACCGGGCGCAAGGGCAGTCCCCATCCCAATATCAATACTTTCGCCACGCTTTCCGATATGCTCTCCTCCATCGATGCAGACATAGTACTCAATGGCATCGCAGGCTTTGCAGGGCTTGAGGCTTCCATCCTCTCTCTGAAACAGGGCTTTGATCTCGCTCTTGCCAATAAGGAGAGTATAGTGTGCGGAGGGGCCTACCTCTTTGCAATTGCAAAACACCATAAGAGTAAGATCATCGCAGTCGACAGCGAACATAGTGCGCTGGCTGAATTGCTGAAAAACAGGCCCTTTGAAGAGGTAGACTCCCTAATTCTTACCGGTAGCGGGGGCCCTTTCAGGACGCTTCCCAAAGAGGAGTTCGTCCACATCACCGTGGAGCAGGCTCTCGCCCACCCCACATGGAAAATGGGCAGGAAGATATCAGTGGACAGTGCCACCTTGGCAAACAAGGCCCTTGAAGTCATCGAAGCCTCCTACCTTTTCAACCTCCCCCCTGAAAAAATAGAGGTGGTCATCCACCCCCAATCAGTTGTCCATTCAATGATACGTACGGTCAACGGAGCCATCTACGCACAGATGAGTCCCCCAGATATGACCCTTCCCATTGTCAATGCTCTGGTGGGGAAAGGAAAATCCCTGGTAAGGGCTTTGGACTTCACCAACCTCAGCCTCACCTTTGAAAAACCTGATTACCAACGCTTTCCCCTCCTTGAGCTTGCCTTCTCCATCCTCAAAAGGAAAGGTAGTGCAGCCCTTGCCTTCAACGCCGCTGATGAAGTTGCCGTGCACGCGTTCCTAGACAGACAGTGTAGCTATCTTCAGATGATCCGTGCCATTGAAAAAACCTTGGAGCATGCGTGGGATCATGCACCCACCTCTTTTGAGGAGACCCTTGCCCTTGATGCAGAAGCAAGAAAGCTGACAAGACGGTATGTATGAACAGCCTCATGATCATCATCGGCAAATACCTCATAGGCATGTTGGGTATAGCTCTTGTTGTTGTCATCCATGAAATTGGCCATCTCATTGCAGCTAGGGCTTGTGATATCGATGTTGAGGTCTTCTCTTTTGGCCTAGGGCCCAAACTATGGAGCAAGGAGCATAAGGGCACTGATTTTAGGATCAGTATGTTTCCCCTCGGCGGCTACTGTCGCCTAAAGGGGTCCGATGACCTCAGGGCGGCCCTTCTACAGCGAAAGAAGAGTTTTACCCATGTAGAGAATGGATCCTTATTCTCAGTCCATCCTGCAAAGAGGATAGTCACCTATCTTGCCGGTCCCCTCTTGAACCTGCTGTTCGCCATCCTACTCTATGCCATCTTAGCTTCAATACCCTACCAGGTACTCACTACAGAACCTATCATAGCGATGGTCGATGATTATCCCTCCCTTTTCTCCAGTTCTAGCAGTCCTGCTCATGCACAGGGCCTACAAACTGGAGACAGGGTTATCCTTCTCAATGGAGAGGAAGTACGGGATTGGGAAAACTTGGAAACTCTTCTAGCAACAAGCGAAGGCTCCCAACTCTTTACCATCGAACGAGAGGGAAACACTCTTCTCGTTCCTGTAAAGGGAGACAAAATTGACCAAGGATACCGTTACGGCCTCTCTGTCATACGACGCCCTCTTGTGGGCAGTGTCCGTCCTGCCACTCCTGAAAGCGATGCAGGCCTTCTGAAGGGAGATCTCATACTTGAGGCGAACGGAGTGCCTGTTGCCAATGATTTGGACTTGTTGGTCGCCCTAGAACAGGATATGGAGCAAACAGAACTCCTTATCCAAAGAGGTACTACCAAAAAGACACTCTCTTTCCGTCCTGACTTGGACGAACGCGGAAAAGGCGAGTGGAATTTTGCCCTAGCCAGTGAAAAAAGAGCTGTGAAGGCTCCCTCTTTCAGCATAAAGAATGGCTGGAACACAACCTTACAGATAACCGAGGACACCCTCTCTTCGCTAGTATTCCTCATCCGTGGTGGGAGTAAAAACGTGCGTCAGGAGTTTACAGGGGCTGCAAGGGCCGCCCTGATGATCGGGGACATAACCTCTTTGGGACTGGAAAGTGATAAGGGCAGTGGCCTCAGGGCCTTGTGGTATCTGTTGGGCGTGGTAAGCATCTCCCTTGCAGTTGCCAATATACTACCCCTGCCAGCCTTTGACGGAGGGCAGGTACTCACAGCGCTCTATGAGTGGATCACAGGCAGGCGCATACAGCCAAGGACCTATTGGATTCTCCAATTGGTTGGTATAGGCACTGTTTTGGGTATCTTTATTTTTCTAGGCTATGCGGATATGCTCCACTTCCTCACCATCAGACGTTAGGATTGTTCCCTGAGATATACTTGTTGCTGTACTCCATCTCTTCAAATCTGACAATATTGCTGACGAACGCCAAAGAGAAGATTCCTGTCTCACCATTTCGGTTTTTGGCCATGATGATCTTCGTCTCCTGGACGTTGTTCTTACGCCTTTCATCCTCATCGTCGGTACGGTTCTTCCCTACCTCACGGTGCAAAAGGATTACTACGTCGGCATCCTGTTCAATCGAGCCACTGTCACGAAGGTCGCTGAGTTTAGGCTCCACCCCATCAGCTTGCCTTCCTACCTGACTGAGACAGACTAATGGGATATCCAGCTCTCGGGCGAGCTGTTTTAACGATCGGGAGATGATGGAAATCTGCTCATGGCGAGGGATTCGGGCATCAGCCTCAGCATCTATGAGCCCGATGTAGTCCACAAAGATTATCTGGACATCGTGCTCGAGCTTCATGCGTCTAGCCTGGGCTCGCAACTCCATCAGCTTCATGTTGGGAGTATCCTGGATGTAGAACTCAGCATCATACAGGGAACCAGATGCATCGATGATAGCATTCATCTCACTATGCTTGAGCGTTGCCTTGCGGATATGGGAGAAGTCTACCCGGCTGTGTCCGGTCAACAGGCGTTCGGTTAAGGAGGAGGCGCTCATCTCAAGAGAGAAAAACCCCACCCGATACTTTTTCTTCACTATCATGTTCAAGGCTATGGAGAGGGCAAATGCGGTCTTTCCGATGGAAGGCCGTGCCCCTACAATGATGAGCTCCTGTTTCTTGAACCCTCCGGTTATGGAGTCCAGAGGGGCAAAACAGCTGTCAAAGCCATTCTTTATCCCTGTGGTGCTCCTCTCTTCAATATCACTGATGGTTGTATTAATCAGGTCCTTGATACTGTAGTAGTTGTCACTGCCTGCAGTCTCGTTATTGAGTTTGGAGAGCGACTGCTCGCCTTCATCGATCACCTTCTGGATATCTTGCGACTCGTCGTAGGCGTTGTCCTTCAACTTTGAGGAGAAGAGCAACAACTTACGCCTCTGGGCAAGAGCCTTGAGGATCTTTGCATAGTAAGCGGCATTGGTAGTGGTGGGAACATCACTGGTGAGTGTGGAAATATAGGAGAGTCCCCCACACTTATCGACAAGATCATGAGCCTTGAGATAGGCACTCAAAGTGATCAAGTCTAGGGTTTCAGAACTCTCCTGACGAAATGCAACAATGGCCCCAAATAGCTGCTGGTGTGCAACCCGATAGAAATCATCCTTGCCCAAAAAGTCGGTCACTTCTACAAGGACCTTGTCATTGAGCAGGATTGCACCCAATACAGCGCGTTCGGCCTCTTCATTTTGAGGGGGAACACGCCCAAGCACACTATTTGACGCCATGCTATTACTCTTTATCTTCAGTAGCTTCTTCTGCTATGGTAGCAGCTTCAACTTCCTTAGCAATATCTTCGGCTTCCTCAGCAGCTTCTTCAGCTTCCTTGGATGCTTCTATTGCTTCAGCAGCAGCCTTTTCGGCTTCTTCAGCAGCCTTTTCAGCAGCAGCCTTGGTAGCCTTGGCCTCTTCAGCTGTTGCGGCAACCTTGGCCTCTTCAGCAGCAGCTTTAGCTTCCTCAGCAGCAGCCTTGGCAGCAACCCTGGCTTCTTCAGCAGCAGCTTTAGCGGCGGCAGCTTCACGTGCCTTCACCTGGCTCTCACTTTCAACAACTAAGGTGATCTCAGCACTCTCTTCCTCATACAGACGGATACGAACAGTGTAGTTTCCAACCATCTTGATGGTGTGTGAAGAGACTTCGATGCGCTTGCGTTCGACGACAAACCCTAACTTGGCCAGTTCATCCTGAACCATTGCTGAGGTGACAGAACCAAAGAGCTTGCCACTTTCACCGGCAGATAGGACCAGCGTAATGGTCGTCTCATCCAGTTTGGATTTGAGGTCTGAAGCCAAAGAACGCTTTTCATTTTTGCGTTTTTCGATGGCAGCTTGACGGGATTCAAACAAGGCCTGGTTTGTCCTGTTGAACAATACAGCAGCGCCGGTAGGCAACAGGTAGTTACGGGCATACCCATCCTTTACAATTACAACGTCTCCCTCTTCTC
>CAYSIH010000102.1:0-6360 GCA_964431005.1 uncultured Sphaerochaeta sp.
TTCCAGCAATCTTAGCCAATAAGGATATTCTTGGAATAGCAAAGACAGGATCGGGAAAAACCCTTAGCTATGTATTGCCTATTATCATGAATATACAAAAGAATAAAAAAACTTGGGTTCAAAAAGATAGGCATGTTCAGGTACTGATAGTAGTTCCTACAAGGGAACTTGCAGCTCAAGTCAATTCTGTATTTCTCAAATATATCCATGACTCAGCTTCAGATATTAAGACTTTAGCTGTCTTTGGTGGAGCTTCTATTAATCCTCAGATGATGGCAATGAGAAATGTGAATATTCTCATTGCTACCCCTGGACGACTGTTGGAACTTGTCTCTGTGAACTCCGTTCATCTCTCTGCTGTGCAGATAGTAGTACTTGATGAAGCAGATAAAATGCTAACTGCCAGTTTTGAGAAGGAAATGGATAGCATTTTGGCTCTGCTTCCTAAACACCGTCAGAATTTGCTTTTCTCGGCAACCTTGAATGAGGAGATTCATGCACTGGAAAAAGTCCTTTTGCATGATCCTGTTGTAATTAGGATGGAAGAGGAATCAGATCCCATTGAACTCATAAAGCAGAGTGTATACTTCATTGCTGAAGAGAAAAAAGGCCCCTTGTTACGGTACCTCATCAAGGGCCAGGATATGAAACAAGTCCTGGTCTTTACCTCCTCTGTAGCGAGGGCTGATAGGGTAGCAGACAAACTGTACAAGAATGGTATTGATGCCGCTTCCATCCATAGCAAGAAGTCCCAGGGAGCGAGGACAGACCTGCTCAGGGCCTTCAAGCAGGGTAAGTTGCAAGTGTTGGTTACTACCGATCTCCTAGCCCGAGGAATTGATATTGAGTTTCTTCCCTTTGTCATAAACTATGAACTGCCTCGGTCCCCAAAAATCTTTATCCATAGGATTGGAAGGACCGGACGCGCAGGAAGCTTTGGTGAAGCCATTACGTTTGTCAATCCTTCAGAAGAGACGCATTTTCATGTGATCGAGAAGAAAATGAAAAAAAGGGTAACCAGGGTAGATGCTGAAAGCTTTGATCTGTAAGACTAGTAGAAGAAAAGCCGGACAATTGTTATTTTTATCTGTTTTATATGGCTCGTAGGCATATTCTAAGCCTATAGATTTTGTAAGGGGAGAAGGTGTGCCGTTGAGCGATATTCATGAGCAAAACTATTTCTATGTTGTTAATTATTCCAAGGAAGAGAAGGCTTTATGTCTGTTGGAGATGAAAAGCCTCTTTGACCTGGAACCAACCAAGAAATACTTGTATTCGCCGAGAAACATTGACCCATCACGAAGTCCCTTTTTCAAACTGAGGATTTCTGTCTTGTGCAGTGCTTCCTCCTTTGAAGAGTTGGAAATCCTTGTTCGTGAGAAAAAAATCGCCTGTGATAATTTCAAATTTGCACGATTCAGGATAGAAGATGGAACGCTCGATTATGCAACATGGTTGCATAGCGTAACAGAGTTAGGCAAAGTCATTCATGCTCAAGTGGATATGAAGAACCCCTCTATCCAATTTGGCATTACGATAGTTGATGATGTTTGGGTCTTTGGCATATACGAAAAAAATGAGAACCCTTGGGTCCAGCATAACCTGAAGAAGCCTTTTACCAATAGCAATTCCCTGGAAACGCGTACAGCAAGGGCCCTAGTCAATATTGCTATCGGAGAGCAGGTACAAGCAAGCTTGGTTGATCCCTGTTGTGGAATAGGCACGGTAGTGCTTGAAGCCTTGTCCTTAGCAGTTGACGTGACTGGGTATGAGATCAGCTGGATCATTGCAAACCAGGCCAAGCAAAATGTTGCCTATTTTGGGTATGAGCCTTGTATTGTACATGAGACTATGCATCGGATAACCGAGCAATATGATGTGGCGATACTTGATCTTCCCTATGGTTTGTTTTCCCATGTTACCCATACCCAACAGAAGGCTATCATTGCTTCTTCCCGACGTATCACCAAAAAACTTGTCATAATCACCTGTGTAGATATGGACGAGGATATAACCTCAGCAGGCTTTACTATTGTAGATCGATGTACGGTGCAGAAAGCGTCGTTTGTAAGGTTTGTAAGGATATGTCTGTAATTCTTAACAATGTATATTTATATCCAAAGACAAGGCAACTAATTGTTGTTGTCATTTTGGCTTTACCTTTCGCCTATTGCTGAATATCTTGGATCGGATACTTCTATCATTACAATTCGAGTACCCTCATATCCATTAATTTTGGGTAAGTTTTGCAATCATTAGACTGCCAACTCTTCAACATTTTTGATTATCTCAATGATGATGTGCAATCCATCAATTAGCTCACTAAAATCAATGTTGCACCGAGAAGATAGCTTGTGGACATCTTCGGTAATCTTACTAAAGTAGTCCAAGGCGTAGACCATAGCTATTTCAGGCCCATGAAGTTCCCTGACCGTCTGTTGGATTGTATCTATGACCTCTTCGGTCATGGGTTCTTCTAACAGCTTTTTAAGCTTACCTGAATTATCAACTTCCATCGCGCATAAAAGTGGGGCAGTGTAACTTCCCTGACTGATATCCTTTTGAGTGTCCTTCAAAGCTTTTGAGCTGCTGAAGGCATAGTCAAGGCAGTCATCATATATCTGGTAGGCAACCCCAACCATTCTACCTATATTACCCAATTCAACACAAACATCCCTTTCTATACTAGCCAGATAGCCTCCTGCTTCAAGGCTCAAGCCAAACAGTTCCCCTGTCTTGTTAGTGACAATCTTAATGTACTCTTGAGTTGATAAGACTTTGTAGCGGCAAGCATGCTGTTTGAGCTCCCCCCGACATACATTAGTCATTGCTTCAACGAACATGGTAACTAGAGTTAAATCATCAAGTTCGGTAAGCAGGCGAACACTTCTGGCAATGGTATAATCACCAGCGTATACTGCAGCATCCTTTCCGAACTTCGACTGTACAGACACAGTGCCCCGACGCTTGGCACCCTCATCTACAATGTCGTCATGAATGAGGGAGGCGATATGCATCAGTTCCAGTGCTGCAGCTGCAATGACAGCAGATTTTTTGTCATATGCACCGCACTTTGCCGTAAGTACGAGCAACATTGGCCTGAGCAACTTTCCTTTCTTTTGGACTGTTTGGCTGACAGGCCATTTGACAAGAGGATCGCTATCATTAAGAAAATCGTCGATTACAGCACAAACTCCATCCATCTCGGGTTTTAGTCGTTTAATCATAGTATATTACCTGCACATCCTCTTGTTATATTCATTCTAGTAAAAAAAGGCTCCGTTCAACCAAAGAACTGGTAACAACGGAGCCATATCTTACCTTAAAGATAGTTCAAACATGTTTACCGGTCAGGCACCTAAGACATGCTTGTTCTCTTCTTCTACACTGGTACCATTCAGTTTTGCCAATACCCGTGGGGCAAACCACTTGGAAAGGTTTACGAGAGTAAGTACCGGAGGTCTTGAAGGAGCGCCAGGCACAACACTGATATCACAAATAAAGCAGTTGGGAATTGGTGATTCGAGGTTGCTATCTACTACCTGACCCACAGAACATGTTCCGCCTGGGTGTCCAAAGGTTGTTCCTCCTTTGTGGTGGCTCAATGCTGTATGTTTGATCGATCCGGGGATACACCCCATCTCAAGGAGGATCTTCTCATTCACAGCCCTGCAGTAGTTCATTTTCTCCTCGTCCTTATTGGTAAGAACTTTGGAAACCTTACGATCCCAACATACACGTCCAACACCTTCGTCATGGATCTTGTTGAAGATACCCACTTTGCGCGGATGTTCCTTGAAAGCTTGAAGGGCAAGACCTAAGCTGTGATGGTTCTTCACCTGATAAGATGCCCAGAACATCCTTCCCCAGGCCAGATCTGATGCAAAGAGACAACCGTGCTCATCATCCATGAAGTTCACCGATGTTCCGTGCTCATACATAAGTCCTTTGTGACCAATATCCTTCGGCAGGAGACCATTTGATGAAAAACTAGGATCACCAAACAATTGCATACCGGCATGAGGAACGCCTGAATGTTGCATAATGGCAGCTGAACCAAGTCCCCCGGCGGCACAGATCATCAAGTCACCGCGAATCTCGTATAGCTGGTCATCTTTTACTCCCTTGGCATTAAACCCAACAGCCTTGCCGTTCTCCTGGATAACGTTGTACACCTCAGTGTAGGTTAAAAGTTCACACCCATACTCTTCGGCTTCTTCGGCTGCATAGTAACCCATCCATTTGGCGCCATGCTTACAGCCCATAGGGGCATTTGTGCAGTTATATTCACATTTGTCCCATTTTATATGGCGCAATGACTTTGCAAAAGGATAGCCGAGATCATTTGCTGCTTTTAACATTTTCTTACTGACCGGACCCATAAATTCGTCAGGTGTTTCATTTACCCAACTCTCAATTTTAGCAGCTTCCAGATACGGTTCCAAGTCGATGCCCGCTTCTTTCCAGGGAGCAAATTGTGGTAATGCGGCAATTCCAGCATAGAGATATGAACCACCTCCGATACCCCTACCCAAAACAATGCCGTTCCCTTCTATACTGAGAGACCAGCTACTTCCCTTATCTGAAATCATGTGCTCACCGTTGAGCATGCCCATGGCTGTTCCAATACCTTTGAGAGTTTTTCCGCCATGCTCGATAAGAAGTACTTTTTTCCCTGCTTTGGAAAGGTCTTTAGCAAGTACACATCCACATGGGCCTGCGCCTGCAATGACAACATCGTAGCCATCCTTTAATACCGTTTTTGCCATACAATCCTCCAATTTTTTATAAGACATTTTTCCCATCCATCATGGGATGATACACCTATGTAATAGATCCAAAGGGATCAGTTGCCAAGAAAATTTTATCACCAATTACCTTTCTGCCCTTGGTTTTGTCACCAAGCAAAATGGGTTCTATAATCATACTTACTATTGTTCGTATAGCATTTGCTTTAGATAATACTATACTCAACTTGCTGATTTCCTCCGGCATGGTAATACTTAATCCTTCAGTTTTGGCTCACCAAGATACAGATGAGTGCGTTTTGCAAACTTGGTGCCATTCCACTTCCTTTTGAGTGCTGGCATTACCCAGTGATCGAGACCAAGGCTGCGTCCCGCTCCGCCGAGCATAAGAAAGGCTGCAAACACAATCCATAGCTGGTTCCAGGCAAACACCCCTGAGACTATAAAAATGAGGCTGATGACAATTGAACCCAACGCTGCCAGCCAGGTAAACAGTCCGCTGATCAGGGCAATGCCTATTGCCAGTTCAAAAACAATCATAACAGGGGAGCCTGGAGAACCAATGTCAGCCATCTGCAACGTATATATTCCGTTCAAAAGCCACATTACACCGAGCCATATCCTAAGAGGTACGGCCCACAAGCCTTGGATCTTCCAGGAAAGATGTTCGCCAAGGAAGGTCCTGCGGTCCTTCATATCGAAAAACTCGTGTTTCAAGTATGTCCAGACCGCATTGAAGCCTGCAATGCCAAAAAGATAGTGCATATTGACAAGATGCTTCATCGCCATGGCCATGAAACCGGATACCTTCATTCCACCGGCATTGGAAACGCCAAATTTACCGCCGACTGAAACCATGAAGCCATGGTAGTTAGACTTGAAAGCTTGTTTTGTAGTATTTTCGAGATCGGCTATGATATTCTTAGCAGCAGTATTACCTGTCTGTATGGCTGTCTCAACTATCTGCGGGAGCACTTTCCCGTTTTCAACAAACCAGAGGTTATCACCAACAGCATACACATTGTCATAGTCAGGACTCTGCATGAATTCATTGACAAGGATTCTACCGCGCACTCCAACTACATGCCTTTCCTCTTCCTCAAACCGGCATCCACACATTCCGTGAATGCCCTCAGCTGATGCTACGCTGCATTCGCCACGGGCTGTATTACCCTTTGTCAGGTCTATCCTTGAGGTGAATTCAGACCCGTGAATACCACAGGTCCAGATAAACGTATCTGTAAGTATCTCGGTGCCATCAGCAAGAAGTACTTTGCCCTCTTCAGCACCGGTAATTCGGGCGTTAAGTAAAATCTCAACCCCTTTACTCTCAAGATAGCTAACAACTTTTTTACGGAGCTTCTTTTCAAGTATGGGCAGAATGGAATCAAGGGCTTCTACGATTACCATTTTTACATCAGAGATTGGAATGTGGTATTTTTCGCAAAGGATATCCCGTCTTTCTGCAAACTCTCCCATCAGCTCGATACCGGTAAAACCGGCACCTGCAACGATAAAGGATACCATTTGTTTCTTTAGTTCGGGATTAGGTTCTTTTGCGGCTAGGCGGGATCGTTCTTCAAAATGCTCACGGATACGCATTGCATCTTCA
>CAYSIH010000103.1:0-6300 GCA_964431005.1 uncultured Sphaerochaeta sp.
CTTCTTTTTTGTGAGTCAAACGGACTGATACGGACCAGACGATGCACCCCAGCCTCGCCTTTGAGGTATCCAAAGCTATAGGGGCCGCTAACCTTTATGGTGACACTCTTGATGCCGCCCTCATCCTCCTGCAAGTCCAGAATCTGGCTCTTGAAGTTGCTCCTTTCACAGTAACGCAGATACATGCGCATGAGCATGCTGGCCCAGTCACTGGCCTCAGTGCCTCCGGTACCGGCATGGATGGTCAAAAAACAGTCATTCTTGTCGAATTGCCCGTCCAAAAGGGTTTTTATCTTGAGTTTCTCATATTCAGCAGACAACGCCTCTATCTGGGAGTCAATCTCTTCCTGTTCCTCAGTGTTTTCAGGCTCATCAGAGTAGATCTCAATAAGTTCGGCCATCTCATCAAGCTTTTCGATCAGCTCTTTCCATGGGAAATAGGAGTCCTTCAGGGCGTTGAGTTCACTGAACAGTGTTTCAGCTCCACGCTTGTCCTCCCAAAAACCGGGTTCAAGGGTGGATTTTTCAAGTTTTGTTATTTTTTCTTGTAGGTTGGAGGAGTCAAAGCCGCCTCCATACGGTGTAGGCTTCTTCTTTCATATCTTCAAACAGTGATGTATTTTGAAAGTGCATAAGGTCTCCTCAATGTTATTTTCGTTCAAGCCTGAGCCCTAGCATATGTTTCTGTTCTTCACCAGGGGCGAGGGACAGTGGCCAGGCTAGCAGGTATAGGGTGTGTTGGTAGAGTTGTTCCTCTCCCACAGTTGTCTTGTAATCAATAGTATAGTCTTCCTTGAGCAAGGTAAAGTGTGTATCAGAGACAAGGGAGATCATCGTATTGTTGGGTTCATCGAAAATCTTGAATGACTTGACCCCATCAACGACCACTTCACTCTCCTCATAGGCGATGAGCTTGCGATCTTCCATTACAGAAAAGGAGGTCACCAGTTTTTTGGAACCGACAGAAAGGGGCATTTCACACCCATACATGCAGTCGATCTCCTCATCACCATCGTTGGTGAGGGTTATCTCCAAAAGGACTGTATTTTGGCGAAATTTGAAATGCTTATCGATGGAGAGAGAGCTGCCCAGTATTGGGTTTTCAGAACAAGCGGCATGGGCAAGATATTCAGTATTTCTCCTATCCAGCACAGAGAGGTCGTACGTACTTCTTCCCATGTCCAAGAAACTTTTCTCATCACGTTTGTCATACTCATGAATGTCTTCCAATCTTGGGAAAAACACATCAGTGAATATCCTCTGCTTAGTCCCTGGAACAGGTGGATGCAGGCTCTGGCTTGTTCCAAACCCTGCAAGGGGTGCAAATGTATCGCCATAGTTGTATAACGAAGGCAGGTAGGTAAGCTCACTGAGCGAGCCTCCCTTGGAATCGACGGCGCTGCTGATATTTTTTCCGATGGTGAGATACTCATCCAAGTCATCCCCGTCATAGTCAGCACTTACCGGATAGGTATAGTCAGGGACCGCTACCAGCACAGAGTCAGCCTCATGGATGTATCGCCAGACCAGCTTGCGTATCGAAGAGCGCAACATGGAGGCATTGGCATCACAGACAAACGGACCGCCATGGGACATCTTACGTAGAAGTAGCTCAAGACGCTTTCGCACATCTTTGTCTTTTTTGTAGTTACGAGCTGATTCAAGCATGGAGGTGAATCGCCCATACAAGTAAGTAAGCGATTCATCCTTGACAAAAAGGTCATTAAAGCAGGAAAGATCCCCTATCTGACAATCATGACCATACCAACCAGCTTCGAGGTATCCCCTCTTCATCGGTTCATTGGGGTCGGCGATCTCCTCAATCGATGAGGGATCAAAACTTAAGAGTAGGGCAAACAATTCCTCGGTCTGCTCAGCAGTGATGCCCCCCTGGCAGAGTTGGTCCAGGTTGACCATAGCAGCACAGAAGGAAGAGGCGCACTCTTTCATAAGGGTCTTAAGCTTGTGCAGGAACTGGGCAAAATTCATTTCACCAAGGCCATACTGTCTGACCAAAGACCCTACAGAGCTATCAGTTGGAATTATTTGGACACTTTTTCCCAACTCATGCATCTGAAAAGGTTCCTCAAGATACTCCTCTTCGCGTATGGAATTATAACTTGATATCATGACCCTATCGATACAGCAAAGAGCGAGGGTGTTGATATAGATAGGATTGAAGTACTGGGCATAGCACCAGAGCGTCTTGCTTCTCTGGCCATAACGCTTCCTGATCCAGGTAGTATTCAACTCAATCTGGTTGGATCTATCTTTTGGGGAAAGCAGGGAGAGCACACTCTGATTATAGGATCCTGTAAGCAACTCAACCCTACCCATTCGGGTAAGGTCGCCAATGAGCATGTTTACCTCGGGATGGTTTTTCTCCAACCACTCCATGAGGAAGCTGCTCATATAGAGTTGCAACACAACATCATCAGTGCTGTGCAGATAGGTCAGCATAGGTATTAGGACAGATTCAAGCGCCCGTTCTAAAACGGGAGGAGGAGATCCTGCTGGAATCTGGCTATATGCGCCTATCAGTACTTTTTTCATATGCTATCGCTTGATAATACACTTAGTGGGGCATGCCTCGGCAGCCTCTGCTATCTGTGAGTGTGGCACAGATTGGTCAAAAGTCGAGAGAAACTTTTCAACCTTACAGCCGGACTCGGGGAATTTCCTTTCACAAATCATGCAACCTATACAGGCCACCGTACACTGCTTGCGAATTTTCCCTCCCGGTTCGTGACTATTACACTCAATGACGTACTCACTATCCTCATAGATCATCTGCATGACCCCATTGGGACAGATCTGGACACACTTGCCACAACTGATGCATGCCTCTTCATCGACAATGATATAGCCTTGCTCATCCTTGGAGATTGCATCTACCGGACAGACAGCTATGCAGCTACCCAGATGCATGCACCCATCCTTACAGGAGTTGTCTCCGGCAAAGAGAAGGGAGGCAGCGTTGCAGTCCAAAAGCCCATCATAGACATAATCCTTGGTGGTGAACTCCAGATTCCCCCTGCACATGACGTGGGCAACTTGGCGTCTAGTCTCACCAGTAGCGTCTATTTTCTTTCCCATGATCTCAGCCATCTTGGCATCCAAGGTGGCACCTCCGGGGGAACACAGGCCGATGGGAGCTTCGCCAAGGGCGACAGCCGCCGCATAGGCGTTACATCCGGCATAGCCACAAATACCACAGTTTGCACCGGGCATGATGGGTTCGAGTGCCAGAATCCTCGGGTCTTTTTTGACGGCAAGCTTCTTCTCAGCAAAGGAGAGACCATAACCAAACAGGCCGCCTAAGACGGCTATAACCAATACAGCTAGTAAAATATTCATGGCTTCCTCCTTATATCAGATGCAGGTTTGTGATAAGTGACTTATCGAATGCCATGAAGGCCAAAGCCATCAGACCAGCAGAGACAAAGGCTATAGGCATCCCCTGAAAAGATTTGCGTACAGGTTGAAGGTCAAGCCGCTCCCTAATGTTACTCATCAGTACAATGGCTAAGGTAAACCCAAGCCCTGCTGCTAGGCCGGCAGTAAATGCTTCCATCACGTTGTAACCATTGGTAATGTTTATGATGGCTATACCAAGGACCGCACAGTTAGTGGTGATCAGGGGCAGAAAGATTCCCAGAGCCTTGTACAAGGGGGGGCTTATCTTCTGGATCACCATCTCCAAGAGCTGAACCAGTGAGGCTATGACCAGAATAAAGGAGAGCGTCTGCAGATACTCTAGGTTAAAGGGAACCAAAAGATAGTAGTAGATAGCCCAGGTCACAACCGAAGCGACAGTGGTGACAAAGGTTACAGAAGCTCCCATACCGATGGCATTTTCGCTGTTCTTGGATACCCCGATAAAGGGACAAAGACCCAAAAACTGGACGAGAATGAAGTTATTGATAAATATGAATGTTATTAATATTGCAATATAGCTCATTTACACTACCTTCTTGCGTGAGCTCTTCCATTCGAAGAACGCTTTCAGAAATCCCATGACCAAAAGAGCTCCGGGGGCAAGGGCCATGACCCTCACTGGATTGTCGTAGAACCAGGGGATACGGATGACACCACTGAATCCTCCTACGGGAAACAGCGTGATGGTACCCGAGCCGAACAGCTCGCGGATAAGTGCTATCAAAGTAATTGCCAAGCCAAAGCCAATGCTCATGCCGATGGCATCGAGGGCACTGTCGAAGGTGGAGTTATTACTTGCAAAAGCCTCTGCCCTTCCCAAGATGATGCAGTTGACCACGATTAGGGGAAGATAGACTCCCAAGGAGTTATAGACAGCAGGCACGAATGCATGCATGACCATCTCGGTGACGGTTACCAAAGAAGCGATGATTACAATGTATGCTGGGATATGGATACTTCCAGGAATTACATTGCGTAACATAGAGATGATGATATTACTGAACAGGAGCACAAAGAACACTCCTGCTGTCATTCCGATAGCATTGGATACTTGGCTAGAGACTCCAAGCACAGGACAGAGTCCCAAAGCAATAACAAATACTGGGTTTTGTTCAAAGAAGCCTTTGGTCAACTCCTTCATATGATTGTTTTTCACTTTGATCCTCCTAGGGTTTTCACATACGCACTGCCACCCTGTATTGCCTTACCGATGGCCATGAAGGTGACTGAGGAGCCGCTTACTGCAGCTGCATCGGATGGGCCCAGCATATCTTTAGTGGTAGGGACGGCTTTAGCAGAACCTGTTCCCGTAAACATATCCATATACCCTTCCTGTTCGCTTTTCTTACCCAAGCCCGGTGTCTCACTATTGGTGAGCATCTTGGCAAAGAGCATCTCGCCCTCCAGGGTATAGGAAGCTACTAGAGTAAGTTCCCCTCCATAGCCCGATCCCTTGAGGCCGACAATATATCCACGGCCCTCACTATCTTCGGTAAGAGGGACGCTATATAGGACATACGATACCCCTTCTACTTCACTTTGTTCTCCAACGGTCCAACCGTTGCTGACTGCCTTGAGGGCATTCATCTCATTTTCCCGTTCTGTCTGTGCAATGACAGGGGCCGTGATGGAGTTGGTCCATCCAAGGGCAAAGGCACAGACAGCACAGATGGAGAGTAGTATGAAAGCATATTTCAGGTTCTTTTTCATACCTTTGCCTCCTTCTGCAGTTTACGATACTCACGGGTATCGCCAAACTTTCGGGGTACAATATAGCGGTCTATGGTTGGGGTGACGATATTCATCAGGAGAATGGATACCGAAACAGCCTCAGGCATGCTTCCAAAGTATCTGAACAGGAAGGTGAAGAACCCACAGCCGAGGCCGAAGATTACCTGACCCTTGTGTGATATCGGGGAGGTCACATAGTCGGTAGCCATAAACAGGGCACCGAGCATCAGACCACCGCTAAATATCGAAGGGAAGAAAGAGCCTGCAAACAGGCCAAGCTCCGAAGGCAGACCGCCGAATATCCAGCTGAGAAGCCCTACGCTGCCCAGATAGGTCAGAGGCACATGCCACGTTATGATCTTGCGAATCAACATGTAGATACCGCCTACCAGCAGTAACAGAGCACTCACCTCTCCAATACATCCACCGACATTACCCAAAAAGGAGTCGACTGAGTAGGCTGAGAAACCTGTCACCGATGCAATGCCCTGGGCAAAGCCTGTAGCCGGGTACCCTCCCTGGGCAAGCAGGGCATTAGTATCAAAGCCAAGCTGGCCAGAGGCAACGGCTGTCTTGGCAAAGGAGAGGGGGGTTGCCGAACTGAGGGCATCAGGGGCGAGACTAGCAAGAGTCCTAGGCAACTTGTAGCTGCTCATCGGTGTGGTAAACGAGAAGAAAACAAACACACGACCGGCAAGTGCTGGATTTACCCAGTTGGCTCCGAGGCCTCCAAATGTCCATTTCGCAACAAAGATGGCAAAGACGCTGGCAACAGCAGGAATATACAACGGTATGGTCGGGCTCATGTTAACCCCTACCAACAAGCCGGTAAGGAGTGCAGAACCATCCCAAAGGGTTGACTCCTTGCTCATCCTTCCCAACAGGTACTCACAGAGCATGGCGCTGAGCACCGAGACAGCAAGCACCAGTAGGGATCTGAGTCCAAAGGCATAGATCCCCCAAAGCGTAGCGGGGGCGAGTGCCAGCGAGACACTCCACATGATAGATGCAGTATCTGCCCTATCATGGATATGCGGTGATGCAGATACAGTCAATGAGGGTTTATTCATTTCTTTTTTCTCCCCAACTTCTTTCCGGTCTTCATCCCATGAACCAGCGGAAGATGAGCTG
>CAYSIH010000104.1:0-6248 GCA_964431005.1 uncultured Sphaerochaeta sp.
CCTATTTGGGAATTTGGTTGGCCCATACCGGCTTTGGGCTGCCGCTGGCCACCTATATCCTGTTTAACTACATCTCTACGATACCCCGCTCAATCTTGGAGTCTGCATTCATCGATGGGGCAAATCACTTCACGATGTTTGCCCGCCTAATCATCCCCTTGAGTATTCCAGCCCTGGCATCCTTTGCTATTTTCCAGTTTATCTGGGTATGGAACGACCTGTTGGTCGCTTTGGTATTCTTAAGTGGAGGAGGGCAGATGATGGAGGTGGTTACCGTCAGGCTTATGAACATGGCGGGGACCCGAGGGTCTGATTGGCACCTTCTGACCGCCGGGGCATTTGTTTCGATGATTTTACCCCTTATAGTCTTCCTCTCCCTGCAGAAATACTTTGTGAAAGGTCTGCTTGCAGGTTCAGTCAAAGGATAATGCATGGATACGATGAGTTTTGGCTACACAGAATATGACCCTTCCCAAACACCCCATAATGAGACCCTGTTTACCCTGGCAAATGGGTATCTGGGGCTCCGAGGGGATTTTGAGGAGGCAGAAGGGACATACCACAAAGGTACCTATATCAATGGGTTCTATGACAGTGAACCCATCGTCTACGGGGAGAGTGCCTATGGCTTTGCCCCTAATCACGAGACGATCCTCAACCTCCCCGATCCCAAAAGGATTGAACTGGAGGTAGGCTCTCTTCCCTTCTCCCTCAAAAGGGGGGTAGTGAACTCATCCTCGCGTCTTCTCAACTATAGGACAGGGATTCTGACCCGTCTTGTCGACTGGAGCAGTGCACAAGGCGACCGGGTTAGGATAACCACCGAGCGCATGGTCTCCTTTGAGGAGAAGCACTGTGCGATCATCACCTACACTGTGGAGGCTGTTGATAATGCCCTTACTATCAAGGTGACTAGTTTTTTGGACATAGGGGTGAAAAACCGCTCATCAGAGGAAGATCCTCGTGTAGGTTCAAAGTTTACCTCCAAGCCCCTAATCATCGAAAACTTTTACCTTGAGGAAGAGGCTCTCAACTTCGCTGCAAAGACCCGTAACAGCGATCTTTCCCTCTATGGTTCTGCATTCCACACTACAAGCAAGGAGGCTTTGGAGGTCACCCCTTCTGAGCGGGACCTTGCCCTATCCTATACTTTCGATCTTGCAAAAGGCGAAAGCGTCACCCTAAGCAAGTTCATCGCCTATACCACCGAAGATGACTCAGCTCCCTTTCGTGCACGCCGTTGTGCCCAGGAGGGCTTCGCCTCCTATGCCGAAAAACAGGAAGAGTTCCTTTCTGAGTTTTGGGGGGTGGCAAGGATACTCATCGAGGGTGATAAAAGATCAGAACAGGCCCTGCAGTTCAACATTTTCCACCTCCTTCAGTCTTGCGGTCGTGACGGAAAGACCAGCATGGCAGCCAAAGGCCTGACAGGAGAGGGGTATGAAGGGCACTACTTCTGGGATACCGAAGCGTATGCCCTGCCCATGTTCTGTTACCTCAAGGCGGACATAGCAAAGGCCTTGCTCGACTATCGCCATTCTATTCTTCCCAAGGCACGCAAAAGGGCCGAGACGATGAGCCTTACAGGTGCCCTCTTCCCTTGGAGGACCATCAGTGGGGAGGAGTGCAGTGCCTACTACCCTGCAGGGACTGCGCAGTACCATATCAATGCCGACATCATCTATGCGGTGGAGAAGTACCTTTCTGCAACAGGATTAGAGGCTCCTTCCTCTTACGTGGAGATGGCTATCGAAAGTGCCCGCATGTATATGAGCCTGGGCTGCTTCATTGATGGACAGTTCTGCATAAACGAGGTCACCGGCCCTGATGAGTATACAGCGTGTGTGAACAACAATACCTATACCAACCTGATGGCACAGAATACGCTGAGGTTCGCCATTAAGATGGTTGGTCAGTATCAGAAAAAGGATCGGATGCTTCCTCTGGTTCTAGAGCCTGATGAGCTTGATTCGTGGAAAGAGGCTGCCGAGGCGATGAAGATTTCCTTTGACAAACAGCAGGGTATCTATCCTCAGGATGACTCCTTCCTCAGTAAGGCCGATTGGCCTTTTGCCAAAACACCTAAGGATAAGCATCCGTTGTTGCTCCATTTCCACCCCCTGGTGATCTATCGTCATAGGGTGCTCAAACAACCCGACCTGGTTCTGGCACAGTTTTTCCTCTCCGGCCTTTTTACCAAGGCAGAGAGGATCCGTAACTTCTCGTTTTACGAGCCCTATACAACCGGGGACTCCTCCCTTTCGCACTGTATCCAGAGCATCATGGCCAGCGACTCGTTCCAGAGTCTGAAGGCCTGGACCTATTTCAAGAAGACTGTGCGCCTTGATATTGATGACATCCAAGGTAACTCCGTGGATGGGATCCATACTGCATCCATGGCAGGTTCCTGGATGGCTACGATCTATGGGTTTGCTGGCTTCAGGGATTGGAAAGGAACCTTCAGTTTCGATCCCAAGCTTCCCGCCGTATGGCAGGGGCTCTCTTTCTGCCTTACCCTCCATGGGTGCCTTCTCAAGGTTGGTATCAGAGATGATGAGGCTACCTATTCTTTGATGACAGGGACAGCTCTGAGTCTTGTCCATCGTAATGAGACCTTTACTCTCAACAAAGATGAAAGCAGGACTTTTTCGCTTAGACCAAAGCTAGGCGGGGTGCTTTTTGACCTTGATGGAGTGTTGTGTGATACTGCACACCTTCACTACAAGGCGTGGAAAAAGGTCAGTGAGGAGAACCAGCTCCACTTTGACCGTGAGGTGAACAAAGGTTTGCTTGGGGTAAGCCGCGAGGCTTCCCTGCAGGTGATCCTTGAGCACAACGATGTCACGTGGCCGAAGGAGAAGTGTAGTGAGGTCCTCAAGCGCAAGAATGATGCCTATGTAGCTTCTTTGGATACCATCACTCCCGGTGACCTCTTCCCTGGGGTACTGGTTCTTCTCGCTGATCTGAAAAAGCATGGGATAAAGGTTGCTCTTGCCTCTGCAAGCAGGAATGCTAGGACCGTATGTGAAAAATTGGGTATCCTCGACCACTTTGATGCCATTGCCGATATCGCCAGTGTGCAGCAACCCAAACCCGAACCTGATATCTTCCTCGCTGCTAGTGAGCAGATAGGCGTCTGGTATACTGATTGCGTCGGTGTGGAGGATGCTAAGGCTGGTATTGAGGCTATCAAGAGGGCAGGGATGAGTGCTGTAGGCATAGGGGAGGAGCTTGATCTTCCTGGCTCTGACTTGGTCTTAGCGGGCACGGAACAATTGACAGTGGAAGTGCTAAAGCAGGTTATAGAGGACTCTGTCGGGTAGGCGACATGGGATCGCTACAATCTTTCATTGACAAAGCGAAATGGGTGAGCGTATGCTTCAAGCATTATGAACAAATCATTGACCCAGGCGCTTGCGATTGATATTGGAACTTCAAAGATAACCCTCGTGCAGTTTGACTTCTCCTCCATGGAGGTAGTCCAGACCGTAACAGAGGAGAATGCTTCCGATGTCCTTCTTTCTGATCCGTGCAAACATGAACAGGATCCCCAAATCACCTGGTCTATTGTGCAAAACCTGTTGCGTAAGATGACGAGCCTCATTTCTGTGGAATTTATCGCAATAACTGCCCAGGCTCACGGTATCTTGCTGATAGACAAGATGGGAACCCCCCACACAAACCTCATCACGTGGCGTGATGCACGTCCTGTCCTCCTCCCTACAAATGAGTCTTACAAGCAGGCGAATGGCTGTTTTCTACAGAAGGGGTATGGAGGGCGTACTCTGGTATCCCTGCTGCAGGGAGGGCTTCCTTCAGAACCTTTGCACATCTGCACTATAGCCTCCTTCATTCTGGGTAAGCTTTCTGGTTGTTACTCCATTGATGATACCCTAGCTTCAAGTACTGGGGTGTTTGATATCCAAAGAAAGTGTTGGAACGCCCCTCAATTGGAAGCTTTGGGAATCCCCCTTTCCCTTTTTCCTCCTACCATTGCCCCGTGTACCCCTGTGGGAAAGATTCTTCCTCTTGTTGCACAAGAGTTTGGGTTAGCCAGTGCAACTCTTGTTTGTTCTCCCATAGGGGATAATCAGGCGAGCTTTCTTGGTTCAACAGGTTTCAACAAGGCCGGGGTGGTGAATATCGGTACAGGCGGTCAGTTTTCAATTCCCGGCAAGAGCGAAAACCCTTCACCTGCTGTTGAAGTGCGACCTGTTCTTGGTTTTGACTTCATACAGGTCTATGCAAGCCTTTGTGGAGGGTGGTCCTACCTCTATCTCAAGAATTTTTGTAAAGATATGCTCGCTCAGTTTGGTGTGAAAGCCACCGACAAGCAGGTCTATGAGACCCTCAACCGGCTAGCCTTGGAAGCAAGTCCTGAGAACACCCTACAGGTTGATACCGAGTTTTTAGGAAACAGGTGCGGGGGTGAAGTCAACGGTTCAGTTACGCAAATTGATACGCATAACTTCACACTTGGCAATCTTGCTCAAGCGTTCCTTAGAGGGATTGTGAAGGAGTTGCACACTCCTTCCATCAAGATGGAGGGGGTCTCTTTTCTGGTAGCAAGTGGAAATGCTGTGCGTAAGAACCCCCTGATGGTGACGTTGCTCCAAGAGGAGTTTGGTCTTCCGGTTGCCCTCTCTCCTTTCTTGGATGAGGCGGCCATCGGCTCACTTTTTGGCTGTGCTTCCCTGCTTGGGGGAGACGTTTACAAGCAGAAAATAGCAGCTTTTTATAGAGCACATTTCAACGTATAGGAGATTAGATATGGGTATTGCGAGCTATGTTACCGGTCTGCAGCACATTGGCATTCCAACGAACGACTTGGAAAAGACTCTTGCTTTTTACCAGAGCCTTGGCTTTGAGAAGCAGTATGAGACCAACAACAACGGTGAGGAAGTTGCATTCCTCCAATTGAAGCAGGTGATGATCGAGACGTATCAGAACTATCAGGGCGCTATGGCCCATGGTGCCATCGACCATATCGCCTTGGATGTCAGTGATATCGAAGCGGCCTATAGGGAGGTCGAAAAACTTGGCTACATAACCCTTGAAGATGGCATCCAGAGCCTTCCATTCTGGAAGCATGGAGTAAGGTTCTTTACCATAGAGGGCCCCAATAAGGAGAAGGTTGAGTTCAGCCAGATGCTATAGTGCCCTGTTTTTCCCATTAGGGTATCGTAGGACATCCATCTGGTATAGGATATTTATATGGAAACAAAAGGATCTGTGGATTTTCGTCAGGTGGCCAAGCTGCTTTTGCTTACAGGGCTCCTTGCCCTGATCGTAGTGCGTTTTGCGGGAGTGCTTTCCTGTATAGGGAAGATTCTGAATCTTTTGACTCCGCTCATCATGGGCTTTGTCATAGCTTTTCTGGTGGACCTGCTGGTAAAACCTCTTGAGAGGTTGTGTAACAAGCTTTTCAAGAAGAAGAAGAAAATCTCACGCCCTTTTGCTATCCTCTTGTCTGTCATCATTGTTGTAGCCTTGCTTTTTGGGACTTTGTTGGTGTTGGTCCCTCAGCTGAAGCTTGCCATTGAGCAGTTTATAGTAAAGTTGCCCGTGCTCTTTGATAATTTTGAAAGCGCTGTAGCCTCCTTTGTCAGCAACAGGCCTGAGTGGCAATCTGCTTTCATGCAAGCACAATTATTCTTTGACCAGGTTGGTGAGAGGCTAGTGGCAAGTATACCGAGTTTTACAGACTATGCCCTTGGTCTGGTCGGATCTGCCCTGACCACGTTTATCCATCTTGCCATTGGTTTGATATTCTCCCTCTACCTGTTGTTTGGGAAAAAGCGATTGCTCTTCCAGGCAAATCGTCTGTTCGATGTCTATGGAAAGCCTCGCTACACCAGGCGAATACGAGAGATAGTCGCGGTAGTGAATCAGACTTTTTCGAAGTTCTTTGCCGGCCAGCTCCTAGAGGCAGTGATCCTAGGAATCCTATGTACCTTAGGTATGATGGCCTTTCGGTTCCCCTACGCCTTGACCATAGGTACAGTGGTGGGGATAACAGCCCTTATTCCAATGTTCGGGGCATACCTAGGGGGAGCCATAGGGTTTGTCCTTATCTTTCCAGATAACTTCAGGCTTGCTCTGCTATTTATTCTTTTTCTGGTTGTCCTCCAACAGCTGGAAGGCAACCTCATCTACCCTAGGGTGGTGGGCACCTCGGTGGGGCTTCCAGGAATCTGGGTCTTTGCTGCCATTATCATAGGAGGAGGGCTCTGGGGGATTCTAGGTAT
>CAYSIH010000105.1:0-6193 GCA_964431005.1 uncultured Sphaerochaeta sp.
GGCTCTTCTATAGCTTCTGGCTCTTTTTTCTTGGAAGAGGGAACATTGGCTATTGAGGAAAGATGACCGAAGAAGGAAAGTGGGCTCGATGGCTTGGCTTTAGGTTTTTCCGGAAGAGGAGTATCCAAATCTTCATCTTCACCAAGATATTCATCCTCCTTTTCCTGGTTATACTGTGTATAGTCATATAACTTGCTGTCGTCTTCGAAGTCCCCTTCCATCTGTTCATCAGCTAGGACAAGTGAACTGCCCATTTTTGGCAGATTTTCATCTACCTGATGATCCTCTATAATACAGAAGGCTTCATGTTCATACTCATCCATATCATCGTCATCAATATCATTCTCTGCATCAAAGCCTGCATTTCCGATAAGATTACCATGAGTGAACTTGAACTCATCTTCTAAATCAAACAAGGTGGGCTGCAACTCTGATAGGAGAAGTTCATCAGCAGTCTCTTTTTCATCCTCTTCCATTTCATCGAAAAAAGAGAATTCGCTCTCGCCTTCATACTCTGCATCATTTGCACCATCATCCTGTAGCTGAAAATCATCTTCAACAAACAGATCCTCATCTAGGGATTCATAGCCACTTGTTTGATACTCTTCCTCTTCTGAAGACTCTGCTTCCCCTTTTTTAGCTTCTTCTGGTTCCGGTTCTTCGGCCTCTTTTTCTTGTTGTTGGCCAAAGCTCGGAATACCTACCAAGGCCTTGATCTGAGCCATACCATCCCACGTGGTGGCAAGGTCTGCCAGCTGGATAAAGGAAAGGAACAACTTGTTATCGGTTAGGGCTAGAGGATATTCGATATTTTTATTGGTAATATCAACAACGACAGAGGGATGAGGAACTTCTTCCAGGAGTGCTATGGCATCAAGCTCCCCTTCCAGTTGGAGGAGAGAGTCCTCTGTCTGGTCAAAGGGATGATATGGGAAATATCCCATGTGGGATGCGGGAATCTGTATAGCGAGGCTACGCTCAGAATCTTCAAAGACGGCATCGATATAGCCGTCACCTTGGAGAACCTTTCTCGTATAGTTCATGGTTCCAAGCATTGCAGAGAAAAAAGTGATGGGAAGCAAGGATTGCTTCTCTTCTTCTATAGCCCTCCAGCGATTTTGCAAATTCTCGCCTTTGGCACAAACAGCGCTCCGTATGATCCAATAGGCACGGTCCAACAAAGTATCTCCATCAAAACAGAAGATAGTGTTGGCTATGCGCAAGAAAGGACGGTCACTGAGCAACGAGGAGTTGCTTAACCATCCCTCTGTATCAGAGAGGAGAAACTCACTGTTCTGTCCCACATCTACAGCTAGGGTCAGGGCATCGGACGCTGAAAGGTCTGTAAGCTTCCTTACATCGAAAAGGTCATAGCCATCCCTTCTTCCTACAATATCAGCTATCCAACTCTCCCAGCCCTGCTCCTTGATGATACGATCCATAAGGACTTGCATATCCTCATCAGATTCGCCACGACTCTTACTCACTTCAAGCTGCAACAGACTCGCCTGCTTGAAGACAATACTGTCCTCCCTAAGTTTGTCGATACCCTCATGGGCACTTGTTGCCAAGCTGACAAAGGCGGTAAGAAGACCATCGAGTTTTGCATCAAAGACCTCTGCGATAAGGGCATTGAAGGGTTGTAACTGATATTTGAGTGCATTGTGTTGCTTTGGTATCTCTTGTTTGTCTGAAATAGGAGGAAGGATGTTATCGGTTGCATAGTCCTGAAAAGCTACCAGCAGATCTTCTCGGATGATCTGCTGGTCGGCATAGAGGGAAAGGGCGTAGTTGTCCGTGTAGCGGATAGACTTGCGGCACAGGTCATCAAACAACGTGACAAGGCGTTTCCAATCCTTCTCCTTTATTTCACTGTTCTCAGAAAAAGGAGGTTTCTTAGCACCAACAAGCGATTGGAGGTACCAGACCAAGCGCGAGGCTGTCCTCTGGGCAAACATATCATTCGGGCGGTCATGAAATATCCTACGTCGTTCCCAACACGCCATTTTCACTAGCTCTAAAGGGTGGAAACGATCAAGAATCTCCATGATGTTGGTTACATCATTAGCGATGAAAATGGAGACCTCTTTCAAATTCTTCTGAATCTTTTCAGCCGAAACACCGGTCATGCTGAGCAAATCCCATCCAGGACTGTTTTTCACAAGCAGTTTCTCCTTAATTTCGAGCATAGCACAACTTGCACACTCATTCAAACTTCCTCTGTTTCCCCGAGCAGCCAAGCATGTACAATTTCCAGATGCCTGTAATGTCCACCATTGCCTCTATCTGCTCTTCAGGATCCTGAGAAGGGGCATATCTCTTGCACAAAGAGAGCAGCACTCGTTTTTTCTCATCCCTTTCGATGACTTCTTCGGCCTTGGCAAAAAATGTCGCACTCTCATACGCCACTGATAAAGCCCTTTCATCAGGTTCCGCTTTTCCTACACAGGTGATGCAGACACGGCTGTCGTTGCGTATGTTGTCAATCTTATGCCCTTGTAGGGCACAATGAAAGAAAAACTGCCCTTCCGACTCCACCAACGAGATGGGAACAGCATAGGGAGACCCCAATCCTAGAGGAGATTCAGCTCTTACATTAACTGTTGACAGCGTAACCCATAGGGACTCACGCAACAACCGATAGGCATCCTGTTCCCCCATCTTTCTTTTAGATTTCCTCATAGGTACCATTCTACACCTCTTCTAACGCCGGTGCGCTCATTTGTTTCCAAAAAATAAAACACAATAGCACTGAAATCATCGCAAACCCTGAAAAACTCTGGAAAAGAGTCTTGTAACCATATTTTTCGGTGATGAACCCTCCCAAAGAAGATCCCAACACCGTAGGTAATCCTGTTCCCAAGGAGATGTACATCGACATGCCCAAAGCACGGTGGGTCCGCTTTACCCTTCGTGCCACAAGCTGTATTGCGGCAGGATGGAAGAAACCAAAGCAGACGCTGTGGAGCAACTGCCCCGCTATTACCCCTGCAAGGGTAGGAAAACTGGCATAGAGCAACAAACGGATGATCATGCCAAAGCCGCTGATAAGCAGGAGAAAAACCGGCAGGACCCCCCGTTTCTGGATAAGATAGCCAGCTAGCACCATAAAGAGCAGCTCACTGCCGGCTGCGATGGCATTCATCAGCGTAATCGCTGTTATATGCAACTCTTCCACCAGATAGAGAGAGAAGAAACTTGTTACAGCTGACATGCTCAAGCGGTCGAACGCTATGATTATCAAGCCGATGACAAACGCTGAATCAAACCAGGGATTTTCAGAGAAAAGCTTGGCTTTTACCTTTGTTGGGGATTTCTTTTCCACACTTGCCTGCATCTTCTCCTCTTTCCAGCTCAAGACTGGAATGAAAAAAAGCAAACAGCCAAGAAGGGCATACCGTATGATACTGGAATTGTCTGTGATGACAGGTCTTTCAATAGCGGCATAGGCCAAGGAGAAAAGCACAAATCCCAACGTGCCAAACGCCCTGATATACGAGTATTTCTGCGCATCTCCATTGAAACGGTTGGTTGCAACCGTATCAATGAGGGGCAAGAGTGAACGAAGGCATAATGCTGTTATGACTAAGGCAAGGATGGTAAGCCAGATCGGACCATCACGACCAAGGAGTATCAGACCCAGGGCTAAGGCGCCTGTTGCAGAGAGAACCGTATCCTTGAGTCGGCCTGTCTTGTCAACAATCCTGCCCACAACCAGAGGCCCGATAATACCGGCAACTTCAAAGATGCCCAACAATACGCCTACTGCCTCGTAGGAGTACCCGCTGTTTCTCAACAACACCTGCAGGAAAGGTCCCATCACAGCGATGATGGAGTAGACAAAAAAGAATGAAAGATAGAGCTGCACCATAGCAATCATTGTATGCTTTTGCTCCTGCTCACTCAAGCAGGATATCACATCTTAAGAAAGGTTTTGGCTTTACTTAGCGTAGAGACCGGAAGGCGCAGATCATCCAGGGAGGAAAAGATAGAACTTCCTCGCCCCTGCACGATCCTATCTGCATAGGCGGGCCCTATGCCTGGGACCCGTAGCAACTCCTCCTTCGATGCCCTTTGTATCGAAACAGGGAACATTTCCGGATGACTTTCCGCCCAGACCAACTTAGGATCCTTGTGCAAGGCCAGATTACCATCCTTGCTGAAAACCAGATCCTCATAGGCAAACCCATACTTCCTTAAAAGCCAGTCAGCCTGATAGAGCCGATGCTCCCTAATCAAAGCATCAGAAGAGGTTCCCCTCCGGGGGCCGAGGTCAAAGAGGGTGAGTTGTTCGCTTTCTTCCTCCCGTATCTGTTCCCCTGGTATGGAAGGGTCCCCAAGCCCCCCTTGGTACGCACTGTAGTAGAGTCTTCCCATGTTGAGGCTGGAGTACATGCGACTGCCATACGCGAGAATCTCCTGGTCCCTTTCATCACTGGCACCTACTATAAACTGACTAGAGGTAGAGACATGACTGAAACGCCCTCCCCTTCCTGTCTGTTCAGCGATGAAAGTGAGGGGTTCTATGATGTCCTTCTGATAATCCTGCCTGTCAGTCAGCTTGGTGAAGTGCTCTGAGCCCGGGGTCTCAATATTCAGAGAGACTGCAGAAGCATACGAAAGCGCACTTTCAATGCTTGCTCTGCTCGAACCGGGGATGATCTTCAGATGGATATAGCCGCGGTAACGGAAGTGTTTTCGCAGTATTTCAGCAGTAGAGACTAACATATCCATAGTCTTTTCCCCGTTTCCAAGCACTGCGCTGGAGAGAAAGATACCTAACAGTGGACGCTTGAGTTGAAAATCATAGAAAAAAGAGGCCATCTCATAGGGGGAGAGGACAACAGGACGGAAGTCCTTGCCCTCCCTAAGGGGACAGTACTTGCAGTCATTCGCACAGCGATTGCCCATCAGGGTCTTGAGGATAATTCCCGGACCCCCACTTGCAGTGGTTGTAGGGTAGAGCCATCTGTTTCCCTCTTGGTTCTTCTTACGATGTTCCTCAGGATTTTTCGTACCACACGCGCACGAAAGATCATACTGCGCATCACGGCTGAGTATATCCAGCTTTTCTTGTATATCCATAGAAAGAGGGTAACATCAGTATAGTAGTATGTGCAACACTTCCATACCTTTCTTAGTATGCTTTCTTACTATCTTTCATAGGATATTTCTTGTTTTGTTTCGGTAGTGCTTCTAGGAAAGGTTTCACCTCTGTCTCGTTTATATTCCGAAACCAAAAGGCCTCCCAAGGTAAGGGCGGTTCCAATTGCAGATGTGGGTGTTATCACCTCACCGAGTACGATTACAGAGAACACAATAGTAATGACAGGACTGAGATAGAGATAGAAAGAGCTTTTTATCGCC
Source organism: uncultured Sphaerochaeta sp. (assembly GCA_964431005.1). GTDB lineage: Bacteria > Spirochaetota > Spirochaetia > Sphaerochaetales > Sphaerochaetaceae > Sphaerochaeta. Next base: position 5,368 of record CAYSIH010000105.1, read on the forward strand.
CCTATGGTTTTCAGTCCAAAATTCCAAAATACAAAACAGAGGGCTGAGGCTATAAGGCCCAGAAAGAGGAAATGAAATATATAGGGAGGCTGGACCACAACAGTAATATCAGGAAAATCACCCAAGAAAAGGTTGGCGACCACCATACCAAGAAGAGCGTAGAAGAACATCGTCCTGGTTGCCAAAAGTGTGGGATAGCCACGCCGTGAGACGATGCGTGTCAACGTCGTATAAAGAGCCCAGACTACAATACCCAGTATTGCAAGAAAATCTCCCAAAGGATTGAGTGCAAGCTCAGACTGACCGCTATAGCTGATAAGAAAAATCCCCAGCATTGAAAGGGCAAACCCTACAAAATACTGAGCTTTGAGCTGCTCTTCCTTGAGGAGGAAATGCACAGCCAATAGGGTAAAGAAAGGAGCCGTAGCTACAATGACCCCAACGTTTGAGGCAGAGCTGTATACCAAGGCAGTGTTCTCCAGGTAGTAGTAGAGGAAAATACCGCAGAGACCAGCCCCTGCAAGGATAAGACGATCAATTCTTTGTTTATAGACCATTTTTCTGGGGTTGAGCAGAAACAGGAAAAAGAACCCCAAAAGGGTCCTCACCAACAGGATCTGCATAGGGGTAAACGCATGCAAGAGGATTTTAGTGGAGATGTAGGTGGTAGCCCAGATCAGGACAACTGTGAGGATAGCCAGATGTCCCAACACCCTGGTTCTAGGCAAGACGACCGATGTACTATTCATATTGAGCGGCAGTGTACTTTTAAATCCTACAAGTTGCAATTACTCTGTGGTATACTATACATGCCATTGGAGGTGCT